>JAJZHS010000067.1 GCA_021798395.1 Pseudomonadota bacterium | reverse complement strand
TCGATGGCCGCCAGGTGACCCTTCCAAAAATCGTCCGCGTTCATCCTTGAAACCCTCGTCAACCCATAGACGATATGGTTTCATTTCGCGCCCTTGATTTCCAGGGTGGGGTTTATGGAGCGGATACAGATGTCGCGCACCAGGCCCGTGGACCCGCTGGCGATGGCCTCTCAGCGCGTGGCGCCGTCGTCCACATAGCCGATGCCCAGCGCGCCCCAGTGGCGGCCGCTGACGAACAGCGGGGCGGCCAGCAGGCTGAGCACCTGCCCGCTGTCGCGCGCGTAGACCTGGAGCAGGAGCGGGTCGAGGTTGCGCGCGGCGTTGAGCACCAGCGGGTCGTCGAAGATGCGCCGTGATCGGTTGTGCAACAGGTCGTGCCTCGGATCGCCGGTCAGCGGCTGGTCGGTGACCGCGTTGCTCACCGCGACGTAACCGTTGCGGTCGATGGCCAGCGCGAGCCGATAGCGCGGCGAGGCGCCGAGATAGGCGTCCTGCAACGGCTGGATCTCGCGCTTGAACCAAGCGGTGAAGCGCGTCGTGAAGCGCGGCGGATCGGTGTCCGGCACGGCTTCGTAGGCGTCGTCGAACAGGGCGCTTTCGGCCAGCTCGCCGCTGTCGACCGCGTGCTGCAGGCGTGCCTGCAGCGCGCCGCTGCGTCGCTCGTGTTCATCGATGATGCGACTCACGTCCGAGTCGGTGCGAAACGTGGTCGACGATTCGAACAGCCCCTGCAGATTCAGCAGAATTCCGCTCAGCGAAGTCGACAGCTTGCCGGCTTCGTCCACCGTTCGGGTGTCGAAATCGCGCACCTCGCCGGCCATGCGGCCGAAGCATGCGCGCAGGGCCTGCAGCGCCGCGGACTGCTGCTGGAAGGTTGCCGCGGTCGCGCTCGCCAGCTCGGCGACACCGCCGACGCCGTCGGCGATGGCACCGAAGTGGCCGGCCATCGCCTTCATCTCGGCTTGGCCGACGTGCATTTCGCTGGTGAAACGGGTCGCCGTGGATCCGGTCGATTTCAGCGAGGCATGGATCGAGTCCACGGCGCCTCCGATGTCCTCGACCGCCGTCTCGGTGGCCCGCGACAGACTGCGGATCTCGTCGGCGACGACGGCGAAGCCGCGCCCGGCGTCGCCGGCGCGGGCCGCTTCGATGGCCGCGTTCAGCGCCAGCAGGTTGATGCGCTGCGCGATGCCGCGAATGCGCCGCATCAGGCCGACGATGGAGGTGAACCGCTGTTGCAGGTTGGCCAGGTCGTGCTGCGTGTGCGCGTTGAGTTCGACCAGGGTATCGAAGCGCCCGAGCATGGTCGTGCTCTGCGTGCGGCCGTGTTCGGCCAGGCCGTCGACCTGCGCGAGTTCGGCGTCCACCGTGCCCAGCTCGGCCGCGGCTGCGCGGGCCTGGCCGGCCAGGGCGTCGAGGTCGCGCTCGACGTCGGCGATCTCCTCCATCTGCCGCCTGGCGTGCTGCGTGGACTGCGCCAGCGACTGCTGCGAGCGGAAGGTCTGCTCGGCGACCGCGTAGGCCACGGCGTTGGCGCGCAGCCTGACGGTGTCGGCGAAGTCGCGCAAGGTGCGCAGCGTGGTTTGTTGTTCGGGCGTGTGCCCGGCGAGCGCGTGTTCGCGCAGGTCCAGAGCGGGGCGCGCGTCGCGCGGGTCGGCGTTCATCGACATGATTTCTCCATCGTGTCGTGTTCCCCGGCGGGTGGCCGGCGCGCAGCCGGCGTCGCGCGCCTCAGCGCGCTGGCTGGCACAACGCGCGGAACCCGGCGGCGGCGTAGCGCACCATGCGCGGTGCGAGCGATTCGATGTCGGCGCTGCTGCACAGGCCGTCCGACAGCGTGTCCAGGCGCCCGGTTTCGGACAGCGTCAGCATCAGCGCGCCGCTGAGCATGTGATAGCTCCAGTACAGATCCTCCCGGCGCGCATCGGGCAGCGCTGTGGCGATCAACTCGATCAGGCGCTTGACCACCGGGTCGAAGAAGCGGCCCATCATCTCGCCGCCCCAGGCCGCCGAGTTGCTCACCAGCGCGGCGAGCGTGAAGTAGTTGCGCCAGCCGGCGTCGCGGTGTCGCTGCGGGTCCATCAGCGGCCCGAGGAAAGCCTCGATCGCGCCTTCGACCGTCATCTGCCCCGCGTGCGCGCCCGCGTAGCGGTCCATGGAATCGAGGCGCTCGCGGTTGAGGACTTCGGCACGGCGCTCCCAGACGGCGTCGAACAACCCCTTTTTGTGCTGGAAGTAATAATGCAGAAGCGCCGCGTCGACTTTCGCGCGCGCGGCGATTTGGCGCAGCGTGACACCGTGAAAGCCGTGCTCGGCGAACAGCGCTTCGGCCTCGTCCAGGATCCTGGACGCACTGTCCGACCTTTCCTGGCCGCCCTTCCTCGGGCGACCGACGCTTTTCCGTACGGGGGGTTGCTGCCGCATGACCATTCCATTCCGACCTTGAGATCAACATGGAATTGTCCGGCAAAGCGGCGCCCCGCGGTCGGCAGGTGCCCGCGGTCAGCGCGCCCGCGCCCACCGTGCCCGCCATTCGCCGACGATGCCGCGCCTGAACGCGAGCACGCAGACGATGAACATCGCGCCGAGCACCATGTCGGTGGAATCGGCCAGCTGGGCGAACCACGCCACGCCGGTGACATGGGCCAGAAAGGTCGCGATCGTGCCCATTTTTTCCTCCAGCAGCGTGACCAGCGCCGCGCCGACGAGTGGTCCGGCATCGGTTCCGAGGCCGCCGAGCAGGGTCATCAGCACGACCAGCCCCGAGGTGCTCCAGTGCACGTCGGTCAGCGTTTCGAACCCCATCACGACCGCTTTCAGGGCTCCGGCGAGGCCGGCGAACGCGGCCGACAGAAGGAACACGCCGAGTTTGTAGCGGTTGACCGCGTAACCGAGCGAGGTTGCGCGGGCCTCGTTGTCGCGGATGGCGTGCAACACGTGGCCGAACGGCGAGTCGACGATGCGGCGCAGCGCCAGCCAGCTGCAGGCGGCGATCACCAGGATCACTTCGTACAGCACGCGGTCGGATTGCATCGACACGCCGAGCAGCGCGCCTCGTGGAATGCGTTGCAGGCCGTCCTCGCCGCCTGTGAAGCCGGCCTGGAGGAAGTAGAAATAGGCGATCTGCGCCAGCGCCAAGGTGATCATCGAGAAATAGATCCCGCGGCGCCGGATCGCCAGCATCCCCATCGCCAGCCCGACGCCCAGCGCGAAGCACACCGCCAGCGCCAGTCCGGCGAGCAGCGGCCAATGCCATGCGGTCAGCGCCAGCCCGGCGATGTAGCCGGCGCCACCGAACAACGCCGCGTGGCCGAACGACACGAGTCCGCCGTAGCCGGCCAACAGGTTGAACGCTGCCGCGAACAGTGCGAAGCACAGGATCCGCATTCCCAGCACCGGATAAAGGCCGAGCCAGGGCGCCGCGACGGCGGCCAGCACCGCGGCGGCGGCCACGATACGCGCGATGCGCATGGTCATCTCTCCTTGCCGAACAGACCGGCCGGGCGCAGAGTCAGCACCAGGGCCATGAACAGGAACACCATGGTGCTCGAGATCGGCGCGTACAGCACCTTGGCCACGGCCTCGATCAGGCCGAGCGCGATGCCGCTGACGATCGCGCCGGATACCGAGCCCATGCCGCCGATGACGACGATGGCGAACACCACCACGATCAGGTTGGAGCCCATCAGCGGCGACACCTGTTCGATCGGCGCCGCCAGGACGCCGGCCAGCGCGGCCAGCCCGGAGCCGAACGCGAAGGTCAGGCATGCCAGCACCGGCACGTTGATGCCGAAGGCCTGCGCCAGCGCCGGGTGCTCGGTGCCGGCGCGCAGCATGGCGCCGATGCGCGTGCGCTCGATCAGGCCCCAGGTCAGCGCGCACGCGACGATGCTGGCGCCGACCGCGAACGCGTCGTACGCGGGCAGGAACATGAAGTGCAGGTCGAGCGTTCCGGCCAACTGCCGCGGGGCGTTGCAGGGCTCGCCGGCGACGCCGAACAAGGCGCGGAACAGGCCCTGGAGCAGCAGCGCCGCGCCGAAGGTCAGCAGCAGCCCGTACATCGGATCCATGCCGCGCAGACGCCGCAGCAGCAGCAGCTGGAACAGCGCGCCGATGACGGCGACCAGCGCCGGGGCGAGCAGCAGCATGGTCCAGTAGCCAAGATGCAGGTACGTGCTTCCCATCCAGACGAACATGGCCCCCATCATGAAGAAGGCGCCATGCGCGAAATTGATCACGTCCATCAGTCCGAAGATCACCGCCAGGCCCAGCGCGAGCATGGCATAGAACGTGCCGCTGACCAGCCCCAGCGTGAGCTGTCCGAGCAGCAGCGGCAGCGGAAATCCGAAAAGTGCAGTCAAGAGCCTTCTCCGCGTGGCGACACGCCGCGGCGGCCGGGCGCGGCCGCCGCGTGCGCCCGCATCATTTGTCCAGCGGGCAGTCGTAGGTCGAGGCCGGGCCGAAGGCCTCGTCGCCGGGAATCGTCGCGACCACGCGCTCGTAGTCCCAGGGCTGTTTCGACTCGGCCGGGGTCTTGACCTGCACGAGGTACATGTTGTGCACCATCAATCCGTCGGGGCGCATGTGCCCGCCGTGCATGAACATGTCGTTGACCGTCATGTGGTGCATGGCGGCCATCACCGCGGTGCCGTCGGTCGTGCCCGCCGCCTTGACGGCCTTCAGGTACGACAGCATGGCCGAATAGTCCGCCGCCTGCAGGAAGCTGGGCATCACCCCGCGGGCCTTGTAGAAGCGCTCGGCGAAGGCGCGCGCCTGCGGCGTACGCGTCCACACCCACGGAGTCGTGAACATCAGGCCCTGCGCCGCCTGCAGGCCGACAGCGTGCACGTCGTCGATCGTCAGCAGCAGGCCGGCGATCTTCATGCTGCGGTTGACGCCGAACTGGCGCGCCTGCTTGATCGCGTTCTCGGCGTCGCCGCCGGCGTTGGCCAAACCGAGGACCTCGGCCTTCGACGCCTGCGCCTGCAGCAGGTACGAGGAAAAGTCCGACGCATTCAGCGGCACCAGCGACTGACCGAGAACCTTGCCGCCGTCGGCCGCGACGACCTTGGCCGCGTCGCTTTGCAGGGATTTTCCGAACGCGTAGTCGGCGGTCAGGAAGTACCAGGTCTTGCCGCCTTGCTTGAACAGCGCCGACGCCGTGCCGCGCGCCAGCGCGGTGGTGTTGTAGGCGTACTGGATCGCGTAGCGGGTGCAGCGCGTGCCGACGATGCTCGAATCGCCGGCGCCGAGCACGAACAGCGGTTTGCGGTAGTGTGCCGCGATCGGCAACTCGGCCAGCGCGGTCGCCGAGTTGGTTCCGGCGATCAACATGTCCACGCCGTCCTCGGCGAAGTATTCCTTGGCGCGGGCGGCGGCGAGGTCGGCCTTGTTCTGATGGTCGAAGGTCAGCAGTTCGACGCGGCGGCCGAGGACCTTGCCGCCGAAGTCGTGGATCGCCATCTTGATCGCGGTCACGCCACCGGGGCCGTCGAGCGCCGAATACACGCCTGACATGTCGGTGATGAAACCGACCTTGATCGGTGCAGCGGCGGCGTGGGCGCTCGCGGCCAGCGCGGTGCCGATGGCCAGCGCAGCGATGTGCCAATGCTTGGTCATTCCTGTCTCCTTCTGAGTGCAGCGGATGGAATGGGCGCCGGTCAGACGCCCAGCAGTCGTTCGAGCTGTTCGCGCCTGGCGGCGAGGTCGGCACGAGCGAGTTCGTCGATCACGCGGCCGCTTTCCATGACGTAGAAGCGGTCGGCGAGTCGCGCGGAAAAATGGAAGTTCTGCTCGACCAGCAGCACCGAGTAGCCGCGGTCGCGCAGGCGGGCGATGGCGCGTCCGAGCGCGCGCACGATGACCGGCGCCAGACCCTCGGAGATTTCGTCGAGCAGCAGCAGTCCGGCGCCCGTCCGCAGGATGCGCGCAAGGGCCAGCATCTGCTGCTCGCCGCCCGACAGCCGCGACCCCGGGCTGTGCGCGCGCTCGCGCAGGTTCGGGAACAGCGCGTCGACCTCGTCGAGCGTCATGCCATCGAAGCCGGTGCGCTGTCGCGGCGGCAGCAGCAGGTTCTCTCGCGTCGACAGACTGGCGAAGATGCCCCGCTCCTCGGGGCAATAGCCGACGCCGTGCGCGGCAACGCGGTGTGGCGCGACGCCCGCCAGATCGCGTCCGAAGACGCGAATCTCGCCGGTGCGTCTTCCGGTCAGGCCCATGATGGCGCGCAGCGTCGAGCTGCGTCCGGCGCCGTTGCGCCCGAGCAGGCAGACGGTCTCGCCGCGCGCCACGTGCAGGTCGACTCCGTGCAGCACGTGCGATTCGCCGTACCAGGCATGCAGCTGGCGGATCTGCAGCGCGCTCATTGCGCGCCGCCTTCGTCGTCGGCTTCGCCCATGTACGCGGCGATCACCGCCGGATCGGACGCCACCTCGGCGTAGCCGCCGTGGGCGAGGATGCGGCCGCGCTGCATCACGGTCACGCGATCGCAGATGCTGGCGATCACCGACATGTTGTGCTCGACCATCAGGACGGTGCGCCCGGCGGCGGCCCGGCGGATCAGTTCCGCGACGTGGTGCACTTCCTCGTGTCCCATGCCCTGGGTCGGCTCGTCGAGCAGCAGCATGCGCGGTTCCATGGCCAGCGTGGTGGCCAGTTCGAGCGCGCGCTTGTGGCCGTACGGCAGGTTCACCGCGAGGTCGTCGGCCAGCGCGCCGAGGCCGACGAGGTCCAGGTAATGCATGGCCTGGGCGTCGAGCCGGCGCAGCGCCCGACGCGACAGCCAGAACTGGTGCGCCAGGCCGGCGGCGCGCTGCAGTCCGACGCGGATGTTCTCGAGCAGCGTCATGTGCGCGAACGTCGCGCTGATCTGGAACGAGCGCACCAGACCCAGGCGCGCGATCGCCGCCGGCCCGAGCCCGGTGATGTCGCGACCGCCGAACTCGATGCGCCCGCCGCTCGGCTGCAGGAATTTGGTCAGCAGGTTGAAGCACGTCGTCTTGCCCGCGCCGTTGGGGCCGACGAGCGCATGGATCGAACCGACGGCGACACCGAGGTCGACCCCGTCGACCGCCGTGAAGCCGGCGAACCGCTTGGTCAGGCCGTGGGTCCGCAGAATCAGTTCGCCGGGCATAGCAGATGGTCCTGGTATTGGGCGCGCAGCAGGTGCTTGAGCATCTTTCCGGTGGCGCCGAGCGGGATCGATTCGGTGAAGATCACGTCGTCGGGAGTCCACCATTTGGCGATCCGGCCGGCGAAGAACTGCAGCAGCTCTGCGCGCGTGAGTTCGGCGCCTGGTTTGCGCACGACGATCAGCAGCGGCCGTTCGTCCCACTTCGGATGCCGCGCCGCGATGCACGCGGCCATCGCCACCGCGGGGTGCGCCATGGCGATGTTTTCGATCTCGATCGAGCCGATCCACTCGCCGCCGGACTTGATGACGTCCTTCGCGCGGTCGGTGATCTGCATGCAGGCCTCGGCGTCGATGTGGGCCACGTCGCCGGTCGGGAACCAGCCGTCGGCAAGCGGCGAGGCGCCGCCGAAGTAGCTTTGCACCACCCAGTGGCCGCGCACCTGCAGCTCGCCCGCGGAGCGGCCGTCCCACGGCAGCTCGGCGCCGGCCGCGTCGACCACGCGCATGTCGACGCCGAACGGGCAGCGGCCCTGCTTGGCTTGCTGCGCGCGGCGGTGCGCGGCCGGCTCGCCGTTGCGTCGCGGTGCGCTGACGGTGCCGATCGGGCTGAGCTCGGTCATGCCCCAGGCGTGCAGCACCCGCACGTCGAGCTCGTCTTCGAACTCGGCGAGCATGCGCGGCGGGCAAGCCGCGCCGCCGACGATCGTGCGTCGCATGCTGGTGAAGCGCAGGCCCTGCCCGCGCACGTGAGCGAGCAGCCCTTGCCAGACGGTCGGCACGCCGGCCGAGAGCGTCACGCCCTCGCTCTCGAACAGCGCATACAGACTCGCGCCGTCGAGCTGCGGGCCGGGCAGCACCAGTTTGGCGCCGACCATGCACGCCGCGTAGGGCAGGCCCCAGGCGTTGACGTGGAACATCGGCACCACCGGCAGGACGCAGTCGGCCGCCGACACGTTCAAAGTGTCCGGCAAGGCCGAAGCGAACGTGTGCAGCAGTGTCGAACGGTGGCTGAAGAGCACCCCTTTCGGGTCGCCGGTGGTGCCGCTCGTGTAGCACAGGCTGGACGCGGCGTTCTCGTCGAGCAGCGGCCAGGCGTACGTGTCGTCGTGGGCCGCGATCAGGTCCTCATAGCACAGCAGTCCGCCGATGGCGCAGTCCGCGGGCAGTTGCGCGCGGTCGCCCATCAGCACGAAGTGGCGCACGCCGGGAAGGCGCGGCGCCAGGGCCTCGACCAGAGGCAGGAAGGTCGGGTCGAAGAACAGCGCGCGATCATCGGCGTGCTCGGCGATCCAGGCGAGTTGGTCGGCGTGCAGCCGCGGATTCAGCGTGTGCAGCACGGCGCCGGCGCCGGACACCGCGTAGTAAAGCTCGAGGTGGCGATGGCCGTTCCAGGCCAGGGTGCCGACGCGGTCGCCGCGCTCGAGCCCGAGCGCGCCCAGGGCCGCGGCCAGCTGCCGTGCGCGCCGCGCCAGGTCGCGGAAACTGTAGCGGTGAAGGCCGCCGTCGACGCCGCGCGAGACGACCTGCTGGTCGCCGTGGTGGCGTTCGGCGTGTCGCAGCAGCGACGAGACCAGCAGCGGTTGCTGCATCATGTGTGCCTGCATCGTCGACTTTCCGCGTCAGGCCATGTGCAGGCCGCCGTTGACGTGCAGCGTGCTGCCGGTGATGTACCCGGCGGCCGCCGAGCACAGGAAGGCGACCGCCGCGGCCACGTCCTCGGGGCGTCCGGCGCGGCGCACCGGCACGTCGTCGAGCAGCGTCTGCAGCACGTCGGTGCGCATCGCCGCGGTCATCGCGGTGGCGATGTAGCCGGGCGCCACGGCGTTGACCGTCACGCCCCTGGGCGCGACTTCCTGCGCCAGGGACTTCGTGAAGCCCAGGCAGCCGGCCTTGGCCGCCGCATAGTTCGTCTGCCCGGCCTGGCCGCGCACGCCGTTGACCGAGGCGATGTTGACGATGCGCCCCCAGCCCCGATCGGCCATCGCCGGGACCAGGTGGCGGGTCACGTTGTACAGGCTGCCCAGATTCGTCGCGATGACGGCGTGCCAGGCATCGGGATCCATGCGCGCCAGCGAACGGTCGCGGGTGATGCCGGCGTTGTTGACCAGCACGTCCACCGCGCCGTAGCGCGCCGTGACCGCGGATGCCATCGCGCCCGCCGAGGCGTCGTCCGCGACGTCGCCCTCGACGATGCCGAAGTCGTGGCCGACCGCGCGTTGCGCAGCGAGCCAGGCGTCCTTGCCCGGGTCTCCGGGCAGGCAGTTCGCGACCACGGTCATGCCGTCGCCGGCGAGTGCCTGGCAAATCGCGGTGCCGATGCCGCCGAGGGCGCCGGTGACCAATGCAATGCGCTTCATTCCCATCCTCCCGATGCGCAACCGCACCGCCGACAGGCCGCGGCGAAATGCCGTGCGGCTCGAGCGGCAAATCTTAATTCACCGTTGAATGAAATAAATGGCCCGATACTCGGTGTTTACCCTTGCGTGTTTTCCCTCGGCGATGACTTCGAAGGACCCTGGGCGACGCACGGCGTCGGGAGCAAAGGGCTCACTTTGTGCGGAATTCCGCCTCCGTGCGGCGTGGTTTGTCACCGATTCCGCCCGTCGCGCGGCGGGGCACGCCGCGCCGCCGCAGGGCGCGCGGCGCGCGGCGTCTGGCACGGCGCTTGCTCCCCGATGGCGGCAGCCACCGCCGGGTTGCGCTCCAGAGCCAGCGCGCAGCCGAACACGGTGAGGGGCAGCCCGCGCTCCTTGAAGAGGCGCAGGACGCGCCAGAAGCCCACGCGGCTGCCGTACTCGAA
>JAJZHS010000066.1 GCA_021798395.1 Pseudomonadota bacterium | reverse complement strand
CAGGCGCCCTCGCGCCCGCGCCAGGAGATCCCCGATGACCCGTCGCATTCCCGAACCCTTTCGCATCAAGATGGTGGAGCCGATCCGCCAGACCACCGCCGCCGAGCGCGCACGCGCGCTCGACGCCGCCGGGTGGAACCCGTTCCTGCTCGACGCCGCCGACGTCTACATCGACCTTCTGACCGACAGCGGCACCGGCGCGATGTCCGATCGTCAGTGGGCCGGGCTGATGCTCGGCGACGAGGCGTACGCCGGCGGACGCAACTTCCACCACCTGTGCGAAACGGTCGCCGAACTGTTCGGCTACGCCCACACCATCCCGACCCACCAGGGGCGAGGCGCCGAGCAGATTCTGTTCCCCGAACTGGTGCGCCGTTGCGGCAGCGCGCAGCCGGTGTTCGTCTCCAACTACCACTTCGACACCACCAAGGCGCACGTCGAACTCGCCGGCGCGCGGGCGATCAACCTGTTGCACCCCGACGCGCTCGACACCGCCCGCGCCGCCGACTGGAAAGGCAACATCGACCTCGACGCCCTGCGCGGCACCATCGACACGCTGGGCGCGGCCAACGTCGTCGCGCTGATCATGACCGTGACCTGCAACAGCGCCGGCGGCCAGCCGGTGTCGATGGACAATCTGCGCGCCGCGTCTGCGCTGGCGCGCAGCCGCGGCATCCCGGTGGTGCTCGACGCGGCGCGCTACGCCGAAAATGCATGGTTCATCAAGCAGCGAGACCCGGCTTATGCCGACGCGCCGCTGCCTGCCATCGTCCGCGCCATGTTCGCCTGCGGAGATATGTTCACCATGTCGGCGAAAAAGGACGCTCTGGTCAACATCGGCGGAATCTGCGCGCTGCGCGACGACGCCGATCTGGCGCGCGCGGTGCAGGTGCGCTGCATCGCGCAGGAGGGCTTCGTCAGCTACGGCGGGCTGGCCGGGCGCGACCTCGAGGCGATGGCCATCGGACTGCGCGAGGGACTCGACGAGGACTACCTGCGCTGGCGGGTGGCGCAGGTCGCGTACCTCGGCCAGCGGCTGGCCGATGCCGGGGTTCCGATCCAGACCCCGACCGGCGGCCACGCGGTGTTCGTCGACGCCGCGCGCATGCTGCCGCACATTGCGCCCGAACGGTTTCCGGCGCACGCCCTGGCCTGCGCGCTGTACCTCGAAGGCGGCGTGCGCGCGGTGGAAATCGGCTCGCTGCTGCTCGGCCGCGACCCGCGCACGGGGCGGCAGGAGCGCTCGCCGTTCGAGTTGCTGCGGCTGACCATCCCGCGCCGTGTCTACACCAACGATCACATGGACTATGTGGCCGACTGCCTGATCGCGGTGCAGCGCCGCGCCGCCGACGTGCGTGGACTGGAGTTCAGCTACGAGCCGCCGCTGCTGCGGCATTTCACTGCGCGGCTGAGGCCGGTGGAATCGGAAGCGGTTGAATCAGCCTGAGAATCTTCGCCAGGACGGCCGAACTGCTATAGCATCGAAAGCATGATCGGAACCAGGCCGAATTCGCGGCCGGGTCCGATTCCCTCGGGAACGTTGTGCGATGTTCGAGCAGTTCGCCCCTTTCCAGATCCCCGTCGGCGATGTCACCATCGCCGGGCGCGTCGGCGGCTCAGGCCCGCCGCTGCTGCTGCTGCACGGCCACCCCCAGAACCATCTGATCTGGCACCGCGTGGCCGACCGTCTGGCGGCGCGCTTCCGGGTCGTGTGCCCCGACCTGCGCGGGTACGGTGCTTCGTCGAAACCGCCCGGGCTTCCCGACCACGCCAACTACAGCAAGCGCCAGATGGCCGCCGACGTGCGCGCGCTGATGCGCCATTTCGGCCACGACCGCTTCGATGTCTGTGCGCACGACCGCGGCGCGCGGGTCACGCACCGCTTGTGCATGGACGCGCCCGAGGCGGTCGGCCGCGCGCTGCTGCTCGACATCGCACCGACGCTGGCCATGTACGAACAGACCTCGCGCGAATTCGCCAGCGTCTATTTCCACTGGTTCTTCCTCATCCAGCCGCAACCTCTGCCCGAGCGGTTGATCGGCGCCGACCCGGACGCGTACATCGACGCGGTGATGGCGCGGCGCGCGCCGCAGCCGTCGCCCTTCACCCCCGAGGTGCAGGCGGCCTACCGCGCCGCGCTGCGCAGTCCGGGCGCGGTGCACGCGATGTGCGAGGACTATCGCGCCTCGGCCGGGATCGACCTCGAGCACGACCGCGCCGACCGCGATGCACAGCGTCTCTGCCGCGTTCCGCTGCGCGTGCTGTGGGGCGAACTCGGCATCATCGGACGCTTGTTCGACCCGCTGCGCGAATGGCGGAGGGTCGCCGAGCACGTCGACGGCCACGCGCTGCCGTGCGGGCATTACATCCCCGAGGAAGCGCCCGACGCGGTGTTCGACGCCGTCGTCGATTTCCTCGGCGCGCCGCGCTGAAGCGCGCAGCGCGGGCTGGGCGGACACGCCATGGCGGCGAACTTCTGGCTCGGGCTCAACGGCGTGCCGCCGGGCGAGCGCAACGCGGTGTACCTGCTCGAACGCCGCGTCGGCCCGGTGATGGTGCTGATCGCGCTGCTCGCCGCCCTGCGCATCAATCGCGAGCCGTGAGCGCGCCGCCGGGTGCCGGTGGGTCAGGCGCCCACCGGCACGCGACCAGGGTGCCGTCTCCGTCCACGCCCTGCAGGCGCAGCTTCGCGCCGATCGCGCGCGCGCGATAGACCAGGGTCGACAGCCCGAGGCCGTCGCTTCTGGAATCCCCGGGCAATCCGCGACCGTCGTCGCGCACGCTCAGCTCCAGCGCGTGGCCGTCGCCGTGCAGCCCGACGACGATGTGCCGCGCATTCGCGTGCCGCAGCGCGTTGTGCAGCGCCTCCTGCGCGATGCGGTACAGATGCAGCGCCACGCCAGGCGGCATCTGCGGCAGCGCGCCGGCGATCTCGATCCGGCAGTCGGTCTGCTCGCCGCCGCGCGTGCCGGCGACGAGCAGCGTCAGCGCATCGGCCAGGCCGTGCTCGGCGATGTCCAGCGGCGCCAGCCCCCGCGCCAGCAACCGTGCTTCGCGCAGCACCCGCTGCAGATGCTGCACCAGTTCGCCCGCGGCGGCGGCCTCGGCGTCCTGTCCGCCGCGCGCCAACCGCTGCTGAAGGCTGCGCGCGAACAGTCCCAGGGCGCTGAGTTGCTGGCCGATGCCGTCGTGGATCTCGCGCCCCAGGCGCTGCTGCTCGGCATTGCCGGCGTCGACGATGCGCTGCTCCAGCGCCAGCCGCGCGCTGATGTCGCTGAGGAAGGCGTAGGCATGGCCTCCGGCTTCGGCGTGATGCGCCACGTGCACCTCGACCGGCCAGGTGCTGCCGTCGCGGCGCCGGTGCCGGCTGATGAAGGTGTCGTGGCCGGTTTCGCGCACGTGCGCGATGTGCGCCGCGACCTCGTCGCCGCGCTCGCTGGCTTCCAGGTCGGCAACCGACAGCCGCAGCAGCTCCTCGCGGCTGTAGCCGCTGGCGCGCGCGTACGCGTCGTTGACGTCGAGCAGCCGCCCGCTGCGCATGTCGACGATCCAGAATCCGTCGGCCGCGCTTTCGACCGCGGCGCGGTAGCGCGCCTCGCGCTCGCCGATGGCGTCGCGCGCACGCTTGGCCTCGGTGATGTCTTCGGCCGACATGATCAGCCCGGCGATCGCGCCGCGCGCGTCGCGCCAGGGCACCACGGCCCAGCGCATCCAGCGACGGGTGCCGTCGGCCATGACCCACAGGTCCTCGTCGTTGCGCTGCGTCTGGCCCTGCAGACCCCGCCGATGCACCTCCAACCATTCCGCCGGCAGGTCCGGGTTGAGCGCGTAGTGGCTTACGCCGTGCAGCGCGAGGCGACCGCGGCCATAGTCGAGCAGCCAGCGGTCGCTGTACGCCAGGTAGCGCATGTCGCGGTCGAACAGCGCGATGGCGATCGGCGCGGTGGCGATGAAGGTGCGCAACTGCTGCTGCGTGCGCTGCAGCTCGCGCTCGGCCGCGCGCCGCGCGCTGATGTCGATCGCGTACGCGATGCGGCTGACCGCGCGGCCCTGCGCGTCGCGCAACACGGTGACGTCGAGGTGCACCGGGAAGCGGCTGCCGTCGCGGCGCTGGTGTTCGGTCTCGAACACGCCGTGGCCGGCCGCGTCCAGAGCGCCCAGGCTGGCCTGCATGCGCGCACGCTCCTGCGCCGTGAACACCGACAGCACCGAGCGGCCGACCAGATCGTCGGGGCCCCAGCCGCGCTGCTGCGCGAACGCCGGGTTGACCGCGACGAAGGTATTGCTGGCGACGTCGGAAATCGCCAGGCCGAACGCGGCGCGGGCGAACGACTCGCCCCACAGCCGAAGCCGCTGCGCGTCGCGCCGCTGCACGGTGACGTCGCGCGAAATGCCGAACACGCCGCGCACTGCGCCGCCGGCGTCGAGCAGCGGCCCCTTGATCACGTCCAGCACCAGTTCGCCGTCGGGGCCGTGGACGATTTCATCGAAGCGCGCGCTTTCGCGCCGGGCGACGATTTCGCGGTCGTGGGCGCGGATATCGGCCAGCTGCGTCGCGCTGGCGGCCAGCTCGCTGTCGCGCTGGGCGCCTCCGGCCAGGCGGCGCGCCGCGCTGTTGAGCAGCAGGTAACGACCGTCGAGATCCTTGGCGTAGATCGCGTCGGCCGCGCCGTCGAGCACCTGCGCGTAGAGTTCGCGCGCCTGGTCACGCTCGCGCAGTTCGGCTTCGCTGCGCCGCAAGGCATCGAGCATCGCGCGCTGCTGCCGCCACGCCATGCGCTGGAGCAGCACCACGCTGGCCAGCACGAACAGCAGCGCCTCGAGCAGGCGCAACTGCGGCAAGCGCCGGTGCAGGTCCGGGCGAGCCACGTCGAACGCGGCGACCAGCGCGATGCACGCGCTGGCGAACAGCGCATAGCCCAGCGCCAGGCGCAGGCTGCGGGGAAGCCTGCAACGCAGGCCTTTGAATGGGGGCATGATCGGGGCGATTCGGCGAGGCGCGCCGCGACCGATTGTGGCGTCGGCGCGCGCGGCGACGCCTTGACGCAGCGCAAGCGCGCCTCCTGCGCCACGCGCGAAGCGCGGTCGCAGCACCGGCTACGGCGAGCATGCGCAACGCCGAGCGGCACGGCCAGCGGCAGCCGAGCGGGCGTGGTGGATCCGTTCACACCTTCTCAGTGCGCGCTGCCGTTTCCCGCAGCCATGCCGCGCCTGAGTTCCTTGGGAAAGCGGTACGCCTGCCAGTTCGAGTCCTCCCAGGAGCCGATCGCGACCACCGGGGCGTACGCAGCCTTGACGGTCAGGACCTCGGCGTACTCCTCAGTATCGGAGTCGTAGTCCATGCGCGAGCCGAAGCTCAGGCTGAGCAGCGTCGACGCGTTCGGCAGCACGCGGGCGCCGGTCAGGTCGGAAATCCAGAAGCTGCTCGTCGCGCGCAGGGTCTTGCGATAGCGCAGCAGCGGCTGCAGCGATCCCGGCATGCGGCAATCGAGCCGCAGCGACGCGAAGTCAGGAGAATCGGCGCGGGTCGCGCCCTGCGGCCAGAATCCGGCCGGGAGCGCGATCTGAGACGGCGGGAAGACGTCGATCGCGCCGTCATGCAGCACCACTTCGGTGCCGTCGGCGCGCGCCGCGACCACGGCGCATTCAAGTGCCTCGCCGGTGAAGTTGAACGCCAGGATGCCCTGGGCGCGCGCCGCGCCGCACGCCGCGGCGGCGAACAGCAGCGCCGCTGCGCCGGCGGTCACGCGCGTCGACAAGAACGAAGTGTGCATCGGACGGCTCCCGAAAGTGGCTTGAACCGCTTCGAGCCGCAGCGTCGCGCGGGGTTCCCTTCCGGCGTGGCGCCACCGAGCACGCCGCGTCGGACGATGCTATGATGAACGGGTAGGTATACAGAAGTTACATGGCTTTCTGATTTTCCGGTCGACCGCGGGACGGGCGCGATGCCTGCGCGCGGTGGGCGCCGATTTCATCGAGTGATGGTCTTGTGTGTTTCTGCGCCGGACGGCGCGTGCCGTTCGGAAACAATCGTCACTCGATCGAAGGAAGCAAAATGCCCAGTCAAGGCACCGTGAAATGGTTCAACGAAAGCAAGGGCTTTGGTTTCATCGCCCAGGACAACGGCGGAGCTGAACTTTTCGTCCACTTCAGCGAAATCCAGGGCAACGGATTCAAGACGCTGAGCGAAAACCAGCGCGTGCAATTCGACGTCAAGCAGGGCCAGAAAGGCCTGCAGGCGGCGAACGTGCAGGCGATCTGAACCCGCCTCCGCCTCAGGGCCAAGGCCGAAAAGCCGCTGCGCACGCAGCGGCTTTTTTTTCGGCCGCCGCGCGCTCCGCCGCGCGGCGGCACGATCAGTACGCACCAACCAGTTTGACGCTCAGTGTGTCGGTGAACGTCGCCCCCGCCTCGTTGCAGGTCAGGGTCTGCGTCAGCGTGACCATCGGATTCGCCAGCCCGCTGATCGTTCCGGTCGCTGCGGAGTTGCCGGTGCAGCCGGCAGGAAGCGAACCCAGCAATGGCCCGCTGACGCTCAAGTTGCTCCCGTCCGAAACCACCGTCACCGTTCCGCTGGACGCCGGCATCGCGGTCGATTGGGTGCTGCCGGGAACCGTGACGGTCGATCCGCCGACCGTGCCACCCGTGCCGCCGCTCGACCCGCCGCCTGTAATCGGTGAGCACGGCCTGCGCGACCTGATCCGAAATCGCCAGGGTGGCGGCGTCGATGGTGACGGTCTGCCCCGCGCTCAAGGTCACCGTCTGGCTCGACGAGCGAGACCGAAGTCGCACCCAGCGCGCTGCGTTGCACCGCGGGTGCGTCCGCGGCGCCTGGCACGCCGGCGCCGATGTCAGGCCACGACCCGCCGTTCCAGCCACTGCAGCAGCGCCTGCGACGCATCGTCGCGGCGCTGCGCGCGACTGCCGTGGTGCAGTTGGCCGTGCCAGCGCGACACCTCGGCGTCATCGACTCCGCGCGCGCGCAGGAATCGCGTCAGCGCGCAGGCGTCGAGCGGCCCGGCATGGCGTGCGTGCGCGGCATCGTGCGTCGCCGCCCAGTGGAAGGCCAGCGCTCCGGGCCAGGTGTGCAGTGCAAGGTCGTCGCGCGGCGCGGGCCGGTCGCTGCGCATCCACTCCGCGAACGCCGCCGCCGGCATCGGCCGCGCCAGCGCGTAGCCCTGCACGAGCCTGGCGCCGAGCCATCGCGCGACTTCGACGTGTGCGTCTTCCTCGAGTCCTTCGACGACCGTGCGCGCGGCAAACTCGCTGCCGATGCGCAGCAGCGTCGACAGCAGCCTCACCGTGCGCAGCGGATCGCGCGGCAGTTCGCGGATCAGTCCCTGGTCGATTTTCACCGTGTCGATCGGCAGCGAAGCCAGGCGAGTCAGGCTGCTGTAGCCCGACCCGAGGTCGTCGAGCGCGAGCCGCACGCCCAGCGCGCTGAGCGCATGGATCGCCTCGTCGGTGCGGGCGCGGTCGATGTCGCCGTCTTCGAGGACTTCCAGCGACAGGTGCTCGGGCGCGACCTGCGCATCGCGCAGCGCGTGCTCGATCCAGCCGATGCAGTCCGGGTGCGTCAAAGTCAACGGCGGCAGATTGACCGCCAGGTCGACGTCGAGCCCGGAGTCGCGCCAGCCGTGCAGCAGGTCGAGCGACTGGCGCAGGCCCTGGATGAACAGCGCCTGCAGCTCCTGCTCGCCGAATGCCGGCAGGAAGCGCTTGGGCATGACCACTTCGCCGCCGGCGGCGTGCAACCGCGCCAGCGCCTCGACCTTGACCACGCGCCCCGTCTGGATGTCGACGATGGGTTGCACCCACATGCGCAGCCCGCCGCCGTACAGCAGCTCGCGGAAGGTCCGGCTCTGCGCCGCGTCGATCGGCCGGTGGCCGCGCGCGGCCACCGCGAATTGCGCGTCCAGGCGGTTGCGCAGCAGCTCGAGCCACGACAACGCCCAGCCCGAGGAGAACTGGTGCGGGTACGCTCCGAACAGCATCAGCACGCTGTCGGTATCGTCGCCGATCGAAATCGGCACGACGGCCGCGCTGCGCCAGCCGAGGCGGCGGGCCAGGTCGTGCCACGGAGCCAGACGCGCGTCGTGCAGGTACGCGCCGATGACCTGCACCTTGCGGCTGAACCAGGCCATCGACAACGGCCCGCGCGCGGCTCCGGGGGACGGGTTGAGGTTGGGATAGAGTTCCGGATGCGCGAGAATGACTTCCGACAGACCGACGAAGTCGTCGCCGGCGCCGGCCTGGTCGCGCAGCACGCCGTGCTCGTCGGGCCTGAACACGATGGCGTGGCGCATTCCCGGCAGCTCGCTCAGCGCCTGCAGCACCTTGGGCAGAACGTCGACCAGGCGCAGCGCGATCGGCGTCGACACCTCGAGCATGCTGAAATACTTCGCCGTCGTGCCGTCGGCGGCCGCCAGCTGCGTCTGCATGTCCAGCCGCAAGCGCCCGGAAATCACCCGCTGGACTCGGTAGCGGTAGCGCGACGACACCACGGCCGTCTCGAGCTGCTCGCGCAGGATGTCCTCGCACAGCCCGAAGGCCGCTTCCATCGCGGCCGCGCTGATGCCCACCAGCGCGTGGATCCGGCCGAGCCGCCGGCCTTCGTCCTCCATGGCGTCGCGCTGCAGATCGGGCTTCAGCAGCAGGCGCAGGTGCCGCCCCTGCGCGCGCTTGAGGTGCTCGAACTCTTCGGCGCCGAGGCAGCCGAGCACGTCCGACAGCACGGCGCTGCGGCCCAGCGTCTCGTAGAAGGCCGTGGTGAACGCCGACGTCACCGAGTCGAGCATCGGGTCGTTCAGCGACCCGAGCAGGATCGACGCTTCGTTGCCGAAAGGCTCCAGCGCCGCCTCGCGTGCCTCCGGCGCCAGTTCGGCTCCCACGTTGCCGATGCGCCACCAATGCTGCCGGTCGTGCTTGTGCAGCTTGTTGGCGTACATCGCCGCGTCGGCCACGCGCAGCAGGATTTCGGGCTCCAGCGAATCGTGCGGATACACCGCCAACCCCATCGTCATGCCCATCTGGGCGCGGCGACCGTCGCCGAGGTCGAACGGCACGCGCACGGCGTCGTGCAGCCGGTCCAGCGCGAGCCGCAACTGGTCCATGAAGCGCACACCGTCGAGATTCTCGAACACGACGACCAGCTCGTCGCCTCCGATCCGGGCGACGAAGTCGTCGCGCCGCAGCTTGCTGCGTATCGCGTGCGCGTACTGCCGGAGCAGCGTGTCGCCTGCGGCGTGGCCGAAGTTGTCGTTGACCGGCTTGAAGTCGTCGAGGTCGAGCATGCCGACGGCAACCAGGCTTTGCCGCCGTTGCGCGCGCGCCAGCGCAACCGGCAGGTATTCGTCGAGCGCAAGCCGGTTGGGCAGTCCGGTCAGCACGTCGACCCGCGCGCGCTGGCTCTCGGCGCTTTGCAAGGCCTGCAGCGCCAACTTGCGATCGAGTTCGTCGAGCCCGTGGCCGAGCAACGCCGCGACCTGCTCGCAGGCCCGGCGCGTGGTGTCGTCGAACAGATCGGCGCGCCCCGCAGCGAGCAGCAGCACGCCCCAGCGCTCGCCGGCGCGGCGCACCGGAACCGCCTGCAGCGAGCGCCAGCGCAGCCGCTGCAGCAGTGCCGCGTAGTCATCCGCTCCGGTACCGGAGGTGGCGGAGCCCCCGGCGGCGCGGTGCAGCGCCGGCTCTCCGGTGCGCCAGGCCTGAACGATCGCAAAACGCTCGTCGCCGATCGGGACGCGCAGAGCCTGCAGGACGCTCAGGTTGTCCGCAGTCTTGGTCGCGATTCCCAGGGCGCGGAAATAATCCCCCTCGCCAGGCCGCACCAGCCACGCGGCGTCGAACTCGGTGCCGTCGATCAGGCTGCGGCACAGCCGCTCGATCATGTCCTCGTCGCTCGCGCTTTGCAGCAGCGAGTCGGTCGCCGCGGCCAGTGCGCGGTACACGCCCTGGGTGTGCTGCACGCGCCGCGACTGCTGATGGCGTTCGGTGACGTCGACCTGCGTC
>JAJZHS010000065.1 GCA_021798395.1 Pseudomonadota bacterium | reverse complement strand
CACCTGCTTTTATGCGAAGTCCAGGCCTCGCCAGCACCGCCGCAGCGTTGACACGCCTCGACGTGCGCAAGGTGATCGCCGCCGAGTTCGCATAAAACGGCAGTTCGCATAACGGCGGCCGAGCGCAAGCGGGCGGATGGCGTTCTCCACGGCGTTCTGGTCGATCGGCACCTCGCCGTCGTCGAGATAGCGTGTCAGCGCGCTCCAGCGCCCAAGGCTGTAGTCGATGGCCTTGGCCGTGGCGTCGGCCTTGGTCAGGCGCTGGCGCTGCTCGGTGAGCCAGCGGTGCAGTTCGTCGGCGATCGGCCTGGCATGCTGCTGGCGCTGTCGGTGGCGGCCTGCGCAATCGTGTCCCTTGATGGCGCGCTCGATCTCGTAGAGTTTGCCGATCAACTCCACCGCCTGCTTGGCGATCAGGCTGCCATTGAGCTTGTAGGCCTCGAAGAGCTTGCGCCGCGCGTGCGCCATGCATCCGGCCTCGATGACGTCGGCACGGGCATGGATGCGGTCGTAGCCGCAGTAGTCGTCGGTGACCAGGGTGCCGCGCCAGTCCTTGAGTACGCGACGCGGGTGCTCGCCGCCACGGCTGGCGCAGAAGTCGAACCACACGGCGCGCTGCTCGACGAAGTCGGTGGTGCGGTAAACCCACACGTAGGCGCGATGCGTCTTGCCCTTGCCAGGCGACAGCAGCGACACCGGTGTCTCGTCGGCGTGCACGACGCGGTGGGCAAGGATGAATTCGCGCAGCGCCCGCGCCAGCGGCTGCAGACGCACACCACAGATTCCCACCCACTGCGCCATGCTCGAACGCGCGATATGCACGCCTGAGTGCGTATTCCAGGCCAAACCGACCGCGGATTCCACGGCAATCCGACCACCTGTCCACGGCAAACCGACCAGCGTTCCACGCGAATCCGACCACCGTTCCAGTCCAATCCGACCGGGGCGTGAGCTGACGCAAGGACGTGCGGGCAACCCTGGCACTCTTGACGCTTTTGTCGAGAGTGCCGATGTCACAGAACAGGTTGCCCATGAGAATGATCAAGGAGGTGTTGCGCCTGCAGCTGCAGTGCGGGCGCAGCAAGCGTGAGATTGCCCAGGCGCTGAATCTGCCGCCGACCACGGCCTGGGACTGCGTGTGCCGGGCCCGGCGGGCAGGGCTGAGCTGGAACGACGTGGCCGCCATGGACGAGGCGGCGCTGGAGGCCCGTCTGTACCCGCCGGCGCCGCCCTCGGGCGTGCAGCGGCCACCGCCGGACTGGGCGGGCGTGCACCGCGAACTCGGCACCAAGGGCGTGACCCTGGAGCTGTTGTGGAACGAATACAAAGCCCAGCACCCGGACGGCTACGGCTATAGCTGGTTCTGCGAGCAGTACGAGCGCTGGCGCGGCCGGCTGCCGGTGACCCTGCGCCAGACCCATCTGCCTGGCGAGAAGCTGTTCGTCGACTACTCGGGCAAGAGGCTGGGCATCATCGACCCCGACAGCGGCGAGGTGCGCTGGGCCGAGCTGTTCGTGGCGGTGCTGGGGGCATCGAACCTGACCTACGCCGAGGCGACGTGGACCCAGCAGTTGCCGGACTGGATCGGCTCGCATATCCGGGCGCTGCGGTACATCGGTGGTGTGCCGCGCGTGCTCGTTCCGGACAACCTCAAGTCCGGCGTGCACAAGCCCGACTTTTACGACCCGGTGCTCAACCGCACCTACGGCGAGATGGCGGCGCATTACGGCATGGCGGTCATCCCGGCACGCCCGCGTCGTCCCCGGGACAAGGCCAAGGTCGAGGCCGGCGTGCAACTGGTGCAGCGCTGGATCCTGGCGCGGCTGCGGCACCAGCGGCTGTTCAGCCTGGAGGAGGCCAACCGCGCCATCGCCGCGCTGCTGAGCGAGCTCAACGCGCGAGCGTTCAAGAAGCTCCCCGGGAGCCGGCGCAGCAGCTTCGAGGCCGTCGAGCGCGCGGCGGCGCAGCAGCTTCGAGGCCGTCGAGCGCGCGGCGCTGCAGCCGCTGCCGACCACCGAGTATGCGTTCGCGCAGTGGAAGCCGGCGCGCGTGGGGCTGGACTACCACGTCGAGTTCGACGGCCACTACTACTCGGTGCCCCACGCCCTGGCGCGGCAGCAGGTCGACGTGCGTGCCACGGGCGCCACCGTCGAGGTGTTCCACCGCGGTCAGCGCGTGGCAGCGCACGCCCGCAGCGATCGCGGCGGCCACACCACGGTGCGCGATCACATGCCGCCGAACCACCGCGCGGCCACCAGCGAGTGGAACCCCGGGCGGCTGCTGAACTGGGCAGCGAGCATCGGCCCGCACGCCACCGCTGTGGTCAAGCATCTGCTGAGCAGTCGCCAGCATCCCGAGCAGGCCTACCGCGCCTGCCTCGGGGTTCTGCGTCTGGGGCGCGACTACGGCCAGCCGCGGCTGGAGGCCGCCTGTGCCCGCGCCATCGAGCTCAAGAGCCCGAGCTACCGCTTCATCGCCTCCACCCTCAAGAACGGCCTGGACGCCCCGTCCGAGCCCGCCGTCCAGGCCGAGCTGCCCAAGCAGCACGCCAACCTGCGCGGGCCGTCGTACTTCCACTGACCCACGAAGGAGATCGCCCCCATGCTGCACCACCCCACCGTCGAGCGCCTGCACGAGTTGCGCCTGTTCGGCATGGCCGCCGCGCTGGCCGAGCAGGGCCATCAGGCCGGCATCGACAGTCTGGGCTTCGAGGAACGCCTGGGCCTGCTGGTCGAGCGCGAAGCCACCCACCGCAATGCCCTGCAGCTCAGCGCACGACTGCGTCGCGCCCGACTGCGCTTCGCCGAGGCCGTGCCCGAAGACATCGACTACCGCACCGCGCGAGGACTCGACCGCACACTGCTGACGCGCCTGCTCACCGGCGAGTGGATCCGCCAGCATCAGAACGTGATCCTGGTCGCGCCAACCGGTCTGGGCAAAACTTGGCTGGCGTGCGCCCTGGTCAACCAGGCTTGCCGCCACGGCTTCAGCGCCGCCTATCTGCGCATGCCCAAGTTCAACGAGGAGACCGCGCTGGCCCACGCCAGCGGTCGCTTCGCGCGGCTGCTGACCCAGTGGGCCAAGACCGACATCCTGGTCCTCGACGACCTGGCCATGGCCCCAATGACCGACGGCGCACGCCGCGACCTGCTCGAGATGCTCGATGACCGCCACGGCAGGTGCTCGACCATCGCCACCAGCCAGATCCCGGTCGAGCACTGGCACGACGCCATCGGTGAGCCCACCGTGGCCGACGCCATCCTCGACCGCCTCGTGCACAACGCCCATCGCATCACCCTCGCCGGTGAATCCATGCGCCGCCGCCGCGGCGCCTTGACCGCCCTGGCCGAGAAGGACTAAAAACCCACCGCCCGCACCGCCGCGCCCGCTGGTCGGATTGCTCTGGACAGGTGGTCGGATTGCTCTGGACCGGGTGGTCGGCTTCGCCTGGAATCAGTGGTCGGTTTGCGTGGAATAGGCAGTGTGCGACTTCGCGAAAGAGTTCGTCATGTGTCATGACGATGCTCTCGATTTCGGAACTGTCCTTGGCCTCCTGCAGCACGAGCGTGTTGATCAGGATGCCCTGATTGGGCATGGACATGGCCACGCCCTTGAGCTCGGCCAATTGGCGATGCGAAGCGACCAGCTGCTTCAGGATCGCGGCAGTCTCGAATCGGGCCGGATCAAGGCCTTGCAACGGCGACGGAAGACGTGGCATGGAAGCAGGCGCAGGATCTGCGATGTGCATAGAAAACGCGGATTCTTATACACAATCGGGCGATCTGTATAGCCCTCGCCCCTTGTCCATGCAGGTCTCACGCCGACGCGCTCGACTCTCTCCGACGGCCCGCCGCGGCGACATCGGCGAGGCGTCAGCCGCGATCCACGCGGCACCAAATGGACAATCGCACCTCTTCTTCCGCTAAAATTCAGTCAACTTCGCTAATTTTCCATTCACTTCGCGATGTCGACAGCAAAGCCTCCGGCGCGCGCTTGCTGGTCGGCGTGGTAGCTGGAGCGCACCAGCGGGCCGATCGCTGCGTGACTGAACCCCAGCGCGACGGCCTCGCGCTCGAACCGCGCGAACGTCTCGGGCGGGACGTAGCGCGCCACCGGCAGGTGGTGGCCGCTCGGCGCCAGATACTGGCCGATGGTCAGCAGGTCGACGTGGTGTGCGCGCAGGTCGCGCATCACGTCGACGATTTCGTCGTCGGTCTCGCCCAGCCCGACCATCAGCCCGCTCTTGGTCGCGATGTCCGGATGCCGCGCCTTGAAGTCGGCCAGCAGCTGCAGCGAGTGCTGGTAGTCGGCGCCGGGACGCGCCTGGCGGTACAGCCGGGGCACCGTCTCGAGGTTGTGGTTCATCACGTCGGGCAGGCCGCCGGCGAAGGCGTCCAGCGCACGCTCCAGGCGGCCGCGGAAATCGGGCACCAGGACCTCGATGCGGGTGGCCGGCGAACGCGCGCGGATCGCACCGATGCAGTCGACGAAATGCTGCGCGCCGCCGTCACGCAGGTCGTCGCGGTCGACGCTGGTGACGACCACGTAGCGCAGTTTCATCGCCGCCACGGCCTGCGCCAGCTTGGCCGGCTCTTCGGCGTCGAGCGGATCCGGGCGGCCGTGGCCGACGTCGCAGAACGGGCAGCGCCGGGTGCACTTGTCGCCCATGATCATGAAGGTCGCGGTGCCGTGGCCGAAGCATTCGCCGATGTTCGGGCACGACGCCTCCTCGCACACCGTCACCAGCTTGCTGTCGCGCAGCAGCGACTTGATTTCGTAGAAGCGCGAATTCGGCGTCGCGGCCTTGACGCGGATCCATTCGGGCTTCTTCAGCGCGGGACCGTCGGCGACGACCTTGATCGGAATGCGCGCGGTCTTCGATTGGCCTTTTTGCTTCAGCGTCGGGTCGTGGGTCATGGCGTGGTGGCGGGGGCGGGGGCGGCCGTCACCTCGGCGAGCATCGCCAACTCGGTGGCGAAGCACATGCCGACCGTGTCGACCAGGGTATGCACGCCCAGGCGTGCGAGGTCGATGGTGTCGAGCCCGGGGTAGCCGCAGGGGTTGATTCCGGTGAACGCAGTCAGGTCCATGTCGACGTTGATCGCGACGCCGTGATAGGTGCAGCCGTTGCGCACCTTGAGCCCAAGCGCCGAGATCTTCGCGCCGGCGCGCGGGTGCGGCGCGCCGAGATAGATTCCGGGCGCACCGGGCCGGCGCACGCCGACCACGCCCAGGCGCGCCAGCGTGCGGATCACGGCCTCCTCGAGCCGGGTGACCGTTTCGCGCACCATCCAGCGCCGGCGTCTGATGTCGATCAGCACGTACGCGACCATCTGGCCCGGGCCGTGGTACGTGACCTGGCCGCCTCGGTCGGTCTGCACCACCTCGATGTCGGCGGTGTCGAGCAGATGCTCGGCGCGCGCCGCCTGGCCCAGGGTGTAGACGGGCGGGTGTTCGAGCAGCCAGATTTCGTCGGCGGTCGACGCGTCGCGCGCCGCGGTGAATGCGCGCATCGCGTCCCACGCCGGAACGTAGGCCTGACGGCCCAGGCGCCGCAGCAGCAGCCCCGGAGCGAGTTCCTGCGCCGGGCGCGCGAGCGCGTCGCGCAGCGCCTGCCGCGTGTCGGCCGCCGCGCGCGAAGGCGCGTCCGGGGCACCCCGATCCGACGGTTCCATCGGCGCATGGTAGCGCCAACTCCGGGTATTCCCTGAATTCAGGTCGAGAACCCCCCGCGATTCAGCGGACATCGGCGGATCAGGCCGGCTGCGCGAGCAGGTGTGCGATCAGCCCGTGCAGTTCGCTGAAGTCGGGCGGGCCGACGTAGCGCTTGACGATGTGACCCGACTTGTCGATCAGGAAGCTGGTCGGCGTCAGGCGCACGCCGTCGAACGCCTTGGCGATCTGCCCGGTGGCGTCGAAGGCGACCGGGAACGGCAGCGCGCCGTCCGGGCCGTCGGCGACGAAATGACGCACGAAGGCGGGCCGGTCGTAGCCCATCGACACCGCGACCAGTTCGAATCCTTTCGGAGCGAAACGGTCGTAGGTCTTGATCATCTTCGGCATCTCGCCGACGCAGGTCGTGCAGCTGGTGGCCCAGAAGTTGACCAGCACGACCTTGCCGCGCAGTTGCTGCTGGCTCAGCGTTGCCCCGTCGAGCAATTTGTAATCGACGCGCGGCGCCAGCGGGGCGCGCGCCAGCGCGTTCCACGCCAGCCAGCCTGCCAGCAGCAGCACGCCGAGCGCGCCGAAGGTCACCGGCAACTTCCACTTCGCCTGCATGGCTCTCACCGAATCAAGGATCGCGAACATCCCCGATTCTAGTCCACTGCGTCAGGGAAATTGCGCCCGCCCGTCCGGGTGGCGGGCGCGGCGGCGCGGCGCCCTGCACCACGCCGGCGCCGCGCACACGCTCAGCGGGTCACTTCAGATGCGCGTTGATCAGCTTGGTCATTTCGAACATCGTGACCTGCGCCTTGCCGAACACGGCCTTGAGCTTGTCGTCGGCGTTGATCATGCGCTTGTTGGCAGCGTCCTGCAGCTTCGCGGCCTTGATGTGTTCCCACACCTTCTTCACCACCTCGGTGCGCGGCAGCGGCGCCGCACCGACCACCTTGGCCAGTTGGGGACTCGGCGTCAGCGGCTTCATGAACGCCGCGTTCGGCGTGCGCGCCGGTTTGGCGCTGGCCTTGGTCGCGGCCGGTTTTGCAGTTGCCATGTCATCACTCCGTTGATTGCTGAACGATTGGGGTGCAGCGTCGCCGGCCGCGCCGGGGGCTGCTCCGGGTTCGCATCTTATAGCCCTGCGCTGGCGAGGCAAGCGCATCGCCCACGGCCGCGGCCACAGAGTAACGTGTTTCTGATGGATACGACTCGCGTCAGCGGGTCAGATTTCGATCGCGCCGTCCACCACGGCGCGCACGTCGCCGCCGATCCACACCTGCGCGTCGGCGTCGCGCCGCGCGTGCACGCGTCCGGCGCGCCCGCGGCACGCGCCCTGCGCGGCGACGTAGCCCGACGCGTCGCCGAACGCGCCGCGCGCGAACAGCCATTGCGCCAGCGACGCCTGCAGGCTTCCGGTGACCGGGTCCTCGTCGACGCCGACCGCGGCGGCGAACGCCCGCACCTCGATCGCGCTGTCGGCGCCTGCGGGTTGCGGCGCCGCCACACCGACTTTCACGCCCAGCGCGCGCAGCGCGGCGTGATCGGGACGCAGCGCCAGCACCGTCGCCGCGTCGTCGAGCCACAGCGCCAGCCAACGCGGCCCGTTGTCCAGCCAGCTCGCCGCGCGCGGCAGCGCGCGCAGACCGAGCGCTGCGCCGACCCGCGCCAGCAACTCGGGCTCGACGTCGCCGCGCCGCAGCTCCGGCGCGGCGAACTCGAGCCGCGCGCCGTCGTGCCGCAAAGCGACCAGGCCGACGGCCGATTCCTGCACGATGCGCCGCGCGTCGCGCGCGCGCCCACCGCGCGCCTGCCACGCCGCGCAGCTGCCCAGGGTCGGGTGGCCGGCAAACGGCAACTCGGCTCCCGGCGTGAAAATCCGCACCCGGTAGTCGGCCTGCGGCCGAGCCGGCCGCAGCACGAAGCTGGTCTCCGACAATCCCAGCCAGGCCGCCACCCGCTGCATGGCCTCGGCGTCGAGCGCGTCGGCGTCGAACACCACGGCCAGCGGATTGCCGCTGAAGCGGCTGGGCGCGAAAACGTCAAGCTGCATGAACGGCAGGCGCATGGGACGGCTCCTCGGCAAACAACGCGCCCAGGCGGGCAATGGCGGCTTCGATGGCGACGGCCCCGGCGCGCGAATACGCCGGGCGCACGGCGTCGCGGCTCGACGACGTCGACGCCTTCTGCCGGAACATACGCCGCGCCGCGCCGCAGCGCGTGCCGGACGCAGCCGCCCGAGGCCGCAGGCGTCGCGCATCTTGCTTTGTGTCAAAACGCAAACGGCAAGCGCTGACTAGGCTGGCGGCAACTGTCTACAACATCCGACCGGAGCATGCAATGGGATCAGCCTGGAACAGCCTGATGGCGACCGACTCGGGACTGCTCAGCTTGGCGGTGTTCGTGTTCATGCTGGGCATGGGAGTGTTCTTCGTCGTGTTCTTCATTCACAAGATCCGCTCTGAAGACGCTGCCGCGCAACGCCGCGAAACCGACGGCAAGCCGAGTCGCTGATGCGTGCGCCGCGGCGGCGGCGCGGTTCAGGCGCCGACCCAGCGCACCAGTTCCTGCGCCGGCATGACGCCGGACTGCCGCCTCTGCTCCTGCCCGCCGCGCAACAGCAGCAGCGTCGGGATGCTGCGGATGTGCCAGCGCATCGACGTGCGCGGGTTGTCGTCGGAGTTGACCTTGACCAGCACGGCGCGTCCCTTGAGCATCGCCGCGGCCTGCTCGAACTGCGGCGCCATCGTCCGGCACGGGCCGCACCACGGGGCCCAGAAGTCGACCAGCACCGGAAGTTCGCTGCGGCCGACGAAACGCTCGAAACCGGCGTCGTCCAGTGCCACCGGAGCGCCGGTGAACAGCGGGCGGTGGCAAGTTCCGCATTGCGGATCGTGCTGCAGACGCTCGTCGGGAACGCGGTTGATTCCGGCGCAATGCGGGCAGACGACGTGCATCGTGGCTCTCCTGGTTGGCCGCCGCGGCGCGGCGGACGGTTCCAAACACTCATACGGGTATATCGGTACCGGAGCCGGGAATTCAAGACAGTGGCGCGCAGCCCCCGCGGCGCGTTAAAGTGACCCTTTCGTCCGCATGCGCGGCACGCGCGTCCGCCCGGAGACAAGCCGATGCTCGAAGTTGCCCACGCGCTGTTGCGCAGTCCGCTGCCGTACCCGCTTGTGCTGGCCGCACTCGGCCTGCTGGCCGGAGCGGTCGACCTGCTGCGGAGGCACCGAACCGCGCACCAGGTCGCATGCACGCTGCTGCGCTGGCAGTTGCTCGTCGGCCTGGCGCCGAGTCTGGCCGCCGATGCGCTGCTGCTGACGGTGCAGCCGTCCGCGCTGGCCTGGCCAGGCGGCGCACTGGCGGCCGCGGCCTGCATCGGCCTGGCGCTGCTGGCGCTGCTGGCGGCTTTCGGCGGACCGCTGCTGCGCCTGGGGGCGCTGCTCGCTCCGGCGCCGATGCTGTACGCCGCCGGCCGCGGGCTGCCGGCGCGCATCCAACTCGGAATGCTGCTGTTCGGCGCCCTGCTGCTGGCCGTCGAGACGTCCACGCGGCCGCGCCACAGCGTGTTCGCGCGCACGCGGCTCTGAGCGCGCCCGGGGCCGGCGCGCGCGGTCGGCTCACGCGCCAGGCGGCGGCTGCCTCGGCTTGCGCGCGGCGCGCGCCATCAGCGGGTCGTACAGGGCGGCGGGCAGCAGGTGCAGCAGGCCGCCGAGCAGCGCCATCTGCCACGGGATCGTCGCCCGCGCCCGGCCGGCGTCGATCACGCGCAGCGCGCGCCTCGCGAAACGGTCGGCGTCGAGCAGGAACGGCATGGCGAAGGGATTCGACGCCGTCATCGGCGTGGCGACGTAGCCGGGGTTGATCGTCACCACCCGCACCCCGCTGCCGCGCAGGTCCACGCGCAGGCTTTCGAGCGCACGCCCCAGCGCCGCCTTGCTCGCGCTGTACGCGGCGTGCCCGGGCAGGCCGCGCACGCCGGCCACGCTGGCGATTCCGACCAGCCGCCCGCTGCCGCGGGCGCGCATCGGCGCGATGAACGGCTGCAGGGTGCCGAGCGCCGCGGTCCAGTTGGTGTCCATGATGGCGCGCGCCACGTCGAGGTCGGCGGCGTGCGCCAGGTCGACGCCGTGGCTGATCCCGGCGTTGGCAACCACCACCTGCGGGCACCCCCAGTCGCGCAGCACCGCGGCGGCCTGCGCGCGCCATGCCGCGGTGTCGCGCAAGTCGGCGACGACCAGCCGCAGACGCGCGGGATCGACCACCGCGTTGCCTTGCAGCGCGGCGCAGTCGCGCGCGCTGGCGTCCAGCGCGGTCGCGCGCCGGCCGACCAGCAGCAGCCGCCAGCCGCGTGCCGCGTA
>JAJZHS010000064.1 GCA_021798395.1 Pseudomonadota bacterium | reverse complement strand
CAGCGCGGCGAAAGCGCCGCCGGCGGCACGCAGCCGCTGCGGCGCGCCCTGCTCGACGACGCGGCCGGAGTCGAGCACGACGACGTGGTCGGCCAGCTCGACGCTGCGCAGGCGGTGCGCGACCATCAGGACGGTGCGGCCGCGCCGCAGCCCGGCCAGGGCGTCGAGCACGGCCTGCTGGCTGTGCGCGTCCAGGCTCGCGGTCGGCTCGTCGAGCAGCAGCAGCGGGGCGTCCTTCAGGTACGCCCGCGCCAGCGCGATGCGTTGCAGCTGGCCACCCGACAGCCCGGCGCCGCGTTCGCCGAGCACAGTGTCCAGGCGCTGCGGCAGCGCGTCGACGAAGGCCTCGGCGTGCGCCGCGCGCAGCGCCTCGCGCAGGTGCGCGTCGGCGGCCTGCGGCCGCGCCAGGCGCAGGTTGTCGGCGACGCTGGCGGCGAACAGATGCGGCTGCTGCGGCACCCAGGCCACGGTGTCGAGCCAGGCCTGGGCGTCGAGCGCGTCGAGCGCGACCCCGTCGACGGTGATCGCGCCGCGCTGCGCGCGCGCGAACCCGAGCAGCAGCGCCAGCACCGAGCTCTTGCCGGCGCCGCTGGCGCCCACCAGCACGGTGAGGCCGCCGGCCGGAACGTCGAAGCTGCAGCCGCGCAGCGCGTCGCGCCCTTCGCTCCAGGCGAAATGCACCTCTTCGAAGCGCAGCGCGGGCGCGCTGCGCGCCGGCCGCAGCGCGCCCGCGGTCGCGTCGGGAAGCGGCTCGGCCAGCACCTGCGCGATGCGGGTGGCCGCGCCGATGGCGTCCATGCGCAGGTGGTAGACCGCGCCCATGTTGCGCAGCGGCGCGTAGTACTCGGGCGCGACCAGCAGCACGAACAGTCCCGGCAGCAGGTGCATCTGGCCCCACAGCAGGCGGAAGCCGATCAGCACCGCGACCACCGCGATGCTCACGGTGGCGAGGAACTCGAGCACCAGCGACGACAGAAACGCGACCCGCAGCACCCGCATGGTGCTGCTGCGGTAGTCCTCGGAGACGCGCGCCACCACGTCGGCTTCGCGCCGCGCCGCGCCGAGCAGCTTGAGCGTGGTCAGCCCCTGCAGCGAGTCGAGGAAGCGGCCCGCCAGGTACGCCAGCCGCGCCCATTGCTGCTGGTTCAGTTCCTCGGCGCCCTTGCCGACCAGCCACATGAACAACGGGATCAGCGGCGCGGTCAGCAACAGCACCAGGCCGCTGATCCAGTCCACCGGAAACACCACCAGCAGCATGGCGGCCGGAACCAGCGCGGTGATGGCCACCGCGGGCAGGTAGCGCGCGTAGTACGCCTCGAGCGCCTCGATGCCGTCGACCACGCTGTTGACCAGTTCGCCGCGCGGCTGCCCGCGCAGCCAGGCGGGGCCGAGGCGCTGCACGTGGCGCAGCAGTTCGTCGCGCAGTTCACGGCGCAGCCGCGCGCCGGCACGAAACGCCACGTGCTCGGAGGCGCGCGCCAGCGCGAAACGCAGCGCGAACAGCGGCAACAGCGCGAGCAGCCACGGCCACTGCGTGGACAACGCCGCGCGCCGCATCACTCCGGCGTCGACCGCGTGCGCGATCAGCCAGGCCTGCCCCAGCAGCAGCACGCCGGAGGCCAGGCCCAGCGCTTGCGCCAGGTTCAGCGTCGCGCGCACTCGCGGGCGCAAGCCGGCAAGCCAGACTTCGGGGCGCTGCGCGGCGATCGGAGACGGCATCGGGGAGGGGCTGGGGCGGGTTCGCGGCCATCTTACCGGCGGGCGACCGCGCCGATCGGCAAGACCGGCTACGATGCCCGGTAGCCAGGAGAATCCCATGTCCGAATCGTCTCCGAGCGTCACGCTGCGCCAGCGCGACGCGTACCAGTTCGACATCCACTTCGCGCCGCAGCTGCCGAACCTGCTGGCCGACGAGCCGCCTCCGCTGGGCCAGGGCGCCGGGCCGACCCCGGTGCAACTGCTGCTCGCCGCGGTGGGCAACTGCATGAGCTCGAGTCTTCTGTTCGCCCTGTCCAAGTTCAAGAACGACGCGCGCGGCATCACCACCACCGCCGAAGCGCAGGTCGGGCGCAACGACGCCGGGCGCCTGCGCGTGCTGCACATCACGGTGCGCATCCGGCTCGGCGCGCGTGCCGCGGAGCTGCAGCACCTCGACCGCATCCTCGGCCAGTTCGAGGAGTTCTGCACCGTCGGCCAGAGCGTGCGCGCCGGCATCCCGACCGACGTCGAGGTCTACGACGGCGACGGCCGTGCGTTGCCGTGAGCCAGCGCTTCGACGATCCGCGCGCGACCTGGGACGCGCGCTTCGCCGCGCCCGGATTGCTGTTCGGCGAGCAACCCAACGCGTTCCTGCAGCGCGAGGCGCATCGGCTGGCGCCGCACAGCCGGGTGCTCAGCGTGGCCGACGGCGAAGGACGCAACGCGCTGTACCTGGCCGCGGCCGGTCACGCCGTGCAGGCCTTCGACATTTCGCCGGTGGCGCTGGCCAAGGCGCGTGACTGGGCGGCGCGGCGCGGCCTGCAGGTCGACTGGCGCGAAGCGTCGGTCGACGACTGGGCGTGGGCTGCCGAGGCCTTCGACGCGGTGGTCGCGGTGTTCGTGCAGTTCGCCGACCCGGCGATGCGCGCGCGCCTGTTCGCCGGCATCTGGCGCACCTTGAAGCCCGGTGGCCTGCTGCTGGCGCAGGGCTACACCCCGCGCCAGCTCGAGTACCGCACCGGCGGCCCGGGGCGCGCCGACCACCTGTACACGCCCGAACTGCTGCGCGGGCTGCTGCCGCAAGCGCAGTGGCTGCTGCTGCGCGAGCACGACGACGTGCTCGCCGAAGGCAGCGCGCACGCCGGCCGCTCGGCGCTGCTCGACGCGGTGGCGCGCAAGCCGGAGTAGGCCGGCGGCGCGCCGCTCAGCGATCGCGGCGGTCTTCGCGGCGCCGTTCGGGCGCCCAGTGCCCGCGCTGCTCGCGCCAGCGGTCGCCGTCGCGCTGCCAGCGATGCGGTTCCCAGCGATAGCCGGGGCGCGGCGCCTGCCAGTGCCCTGGGCTCCAGACGTAGCGGGCGCCGATCCAGCTCCAGCTGCCGGCGATCCAGAAATAGCCCGGCGCGGGCGCGGCCCCGAAGAACTCGACACGCGGCGGCGGCGGCGCCACGCCGACGTAGCCCGGGGCCACGTAGCCCGGCGCGTACGGCGCCGGGGCGACGACGCATCCGGCGAGCACGGCGGCGCCGCACAGCGCGGCAAGAACCTTGACCATCACGAACCCTCCCGGCACGCGCGCCGCGCCGGAGGCGGGGCCGAGGCGTGCAACGTTCCTGGTCCGTTTATAACGCACCGCAGCCGCCGCGGTGCACGCGGCGGCGCTGCGCACCCGCCGCGCGCGCACGAATCAGGCGACGTCGTCGGCGTCGCCGCGCGCGATGTCGAGCTTTTTCATCTTGTCGTACAGCGTCTTGCGCGGCAAGCCCATCGCCGCCGCGGCCACGCTGACCCGGCCGCCGCTGCGGCGCAGCGCCTGCACGATCAGCTGGCGCTCGAACGCGTGCACGCGCTGCTCGAAGTTCAGCTCGGGCGCCGGCGCGTCGTCGTCGGGCAGCATGCCGAGGACGAAGCGCTCGGCGGCGTTGCGCAACTCGCGCACGTTGCCGGGCCAGTCGCGGGTCATCAGGTCGAGCAGGTGCGCGCCCGGGATCGGCCGCAGCGCACGGCCGGCAGCGCGCGCCGCCTCGAGCACAAAACTCTGGAACAGCAGCGGAACGTCGTCGAGCCGCTCGCGCAGCGGCGGCAGGCGCAGCTCGACGACCGCCAGCCGGTAGTACAGATCCTCGCGGAAGCCGCCCTGCGCCGCCAGCTGGCGCAAGTCGACCTTGGTTCCGGCGACGACGCGGCACTGCATCGGCCGCGACTGGTTCGACCCCAGGCGCTCGAAACGGCGCTCCTGCAGCACGCGCAGCAGCTTGGCCTGCTGCGCCAGCGGCATGGTCTCGATTTCGTCGAGGAACAGCGTGCCGCCGGCGGCGAACTCGATCTTGCCGATCCGGCGGCCCGAGGCTCCGGTGAACGACCCCGCCTCGTGGCCGAAGATCTCGCTGTCGAACAGGGTTTCGGGCAGGCCTGCGCAGTTCAGCGCGACGAACTCGTGGCGCGCGCGCGCGCCGAACGCGTGCAGGCTGCGCGCTGCCGATTCCTTGCCGGTCCCGATCTCGCCGTGCAGCAGCACGCTGGTGTCGACGTCGGCCAGCGCCAGCAGCTTGTGGCGCAGGTCGCGCATGACCCGCGAGGCGCCGATGATCTGCGCTTCGATGCGTTGCGGGGCGTCGCCCAGCGCCAAGGCGTCGAGCCAGGCGCCGCGCGCCAGCAGCGCCTGGCGCGCGATCTGCGCCAGGCGCTCGGACGAAAACGGCTTTTCGAGGAAGTCGACCGCCCCGGCGCGCATCGCCTCGACCGCGGTCTGCACGTCGCCGTGGCCGGTGATGACGATCACCGGCAACTGCGGGTCGACCCGCTTGAGCAGCCCGAGCAGCTCCATGCCGTCGATTCCCGGCAGGCGGATGTCGGTCACCACCACGCAGCGCTGGCCGCGGTCGACCGCGGCCAGCGCCAGTTCTGCGCTTTCCATCGCGCGCACCTCGAGCCCGGCAAGCTGCAGCGCCTGGGTCACGCCCAGGCGCACCGCCGGGTCGTCCTCGACCACGATCACCGTACCCGGCGTGTTGTCGTCATCCATGTCCGTCGCCCCCCTGGTCCGCCAGGCGCAGGCGCAGCACGAACACCGCGCCTGCGGCCTGCCCCGACTGCGCCTCGATGCTCGCGCCGACCTCGCGCAGGATGCGCTGGGCGATGCTCAGTCCCAGCCCCAGCCCGGTGCCTTGCGCCTTGGTCGTGAAGAACGGCTCGAACAGCCGCTTGCGCGCCGCAGGCGAAATGCCTTCGCCGCTGTCGGCCACGCGCAGCAAGGCGAATCCAGGCTCGACCCCGGCGTCCAGGCTGACCTCGATGCTGCGCTGCGCCACGCCGTGCATCGCGTCGGCCGCGTTGACGAGCAGATTCAGCAGCACCTGCTGCAGCCGCAATTCGTCGCACATCACCCGCGGCTCGTCGTCCGGGAAAGCGCGCTCCAGGGTGATTCCCTCCTGCGCGAAGCGCCGCCGCAGCAAGCTCAGCGCGCCGTCGAGCGCCTTCGACACCGTGCACGGCTGCCACGCCGCGGGGGCCTTGCGCGCGAACGACTTGAGGTCGCCGGTGATGCGCGCCATGCGCCGCACCAGACCCGAGATGGCGTCGAGGTTGCCGCGCACTTCGTCCAGCCGCTGCTTGTCGAGCAGCACCACGGCGTTGTCCGACAAGGTGTGCAGAGCGGCCAGCGGCTGGTTCAGCTCGTGCGCCACGCCGGCGGCCATCTGCCCCAGCGCGGCCAGTTTGCCGGCCTGCGCAAGTTCGTCCATGGTGCGACGCAACGCGGCCTCGGCGCGCTCGCGCTCGTCGACTTCGCGCTGCAGCGCGGCGTTGGCCTGCGTCAGCGCCGAAGTGCGCGCCGCGACGCGCTGCTCGAGTTCGCCGTAGGCGCGCTCGAGCGCCTCGCGCCCGGCGACGCGCTCGGCCTGCGCGCGGCGCCGCAGCACGAGCACCAGGGCAAGCGACTCGAGCAGCCCGACGACGGCGACCCCGGCCAGCGCGCTGCGCCGCGCCGCGTCACGCACCGGGCGCATGTCCGACAACGACAGCAGACGCCAGCCCAGCGCCGGAACGACGCGGCTGTTGACCATGAACGCGTGCGGGGGAAGCGCGCCGAACGGCCCGCGCGCGGCGTGCGCCAGGCGGAACAGCGGCGCTCCGGCGGCTTGCCCTGCAGGCAGCAGTCCGATCGGCCGCAGCGGTCCGGCCACCGTGTACTGCTGGGTCTGCGCGATGCGCCGGCGCACTGCTGCGGGAAGCGGCGCGAGCAGTTCGAAGCGCCACGCCGGAACCGAACTGAGCAGCACCACGCCGTTGCGGTCGGTGACCAGCACCGGGTCGCGCCAGCCCTGCCACGGCACCGCGACCTTGTCCAGGTCGATCTTGACCACGACCACGCCGCGCACCCGTCCGCCGCTGCGCACCGGCTGCGAGAAGTACAAGCCGGGGTCGCGGCTGATCGTTCCGATGCCGTAGAAGCGCCCGGCCTGCCCTCGCAGCGCTTCGCGGAAATACGGCCTGAACGCGAAATTGGCTCCGACGAAGCTGATCGGGGTTTTCCAGTTGCTCGACGCCAGCGTCAACCCGCTGGTGTCCATCAGGTACGCCACCGACGAGCCCGCGGCGCGGTTGGCGCGCTGCAGGTAGGCTTCGGCGGCGCGCACCGCGGCGGCGTCGTGCGGCTGCGCGAGCAGCCGCTGCAGCCGCCCGTCGAGCGCGATCAGCGACGGCAGGTAGCCGTAGCGGCCGATCTCCGCGCTCAGCGCTCCGGCGTAGTTGTTCAGGCGGCTGGCTGCCTGCGCGCGCAGCGCGTCGGCGCCCGCATCGAGTTCGGCGCGCCACGCCGCGAAACCGGCCAGCGCGGCCAGCGCCACGCCGAGCAGCGCGCGCAGCGGGGTGCGCAGGCGTGCCCCGACTCGTTTGCGGGCGGCTTGGAGCATGGGGCGCGGGACGGCTTGGGGACGGGCGGCGACAGGCCTTCAGCGTAGCGCACGGCGCTTGACGAAGCCCGGCCCCGTGCCTTACAGACCGAAGTACGTTTCGCGCACCGCGTCGCTGGCTTCGAGCTCGGCGCGCGTCCCCGATACCCGCACCCGACCGTGGTCGATCAGGTAGCCGCGGTCGGCCAGTTCGAGGAACGCAACGTTCTGCTCGGCGATCAGCAGCGCGGTGCCGTCGCCGATGCTGGTGCGCAGCACCTCGATGACCTGCTTGACGAACACAGGCGCCAGCCCCGACGACGGCTCGTCCATCAGCAGCAGCCGCGGCTGCGCCACCAGCACCTTGGCGATTCCCAGCATCTTGCGCTGCCCGCCCGACAGTGATCCGGCGTGCGCACGGCGCTTGGCCGCCAGCGCCGGGAAGATCTCGAACAGTTCGGCCTTGCGCCGCCGCACCTGCGCCTCGGGCAGGAAGTAGCCGCCCAGCGCGATGTTCTCGTCGATGGTCAGCGTCGGGAACACGCCCAGCTCGGACATGAACGCGATGCCGCGGCGGATGCGCTGGTCGGGAGGCAGCGCGTCGATGCGCTCGCCGTCGAAGGCGATGCTGCCGCCGCGGCACGGCAGCAGCCCGATCAGGGTGCGCAGCAGCGTCGTCTTGCCCGCGCTGTTGGCGCCCAGCAGCAGCACCGTCTCGCCGGCGGCCACGCGCATGTCGACGCCCCACAGGATCTGCAGCGGCCCGTAGCCCGACTCGACGCCGGTGAACTCAAGCAATTCCGACATCTGGATCAACCTCCGAAGAAGGCAGCGACGACCTCGGGGTCGTGCGCCGCTGCGGCCAGCGTGCCCTCGAACAGCATGCGTCCGGCGCCGAGCACGATGACGCGCTCGGTGATGCGGCCCAGGAAATCGAGCAGGTGCTCGACGACGATCAGCGCGATGCCGCGCGCGGCCAGCTTCTGCAGCAGCGTGGCGATGGCGCCGAGCTCGGCCGGGTTCAGCCCGGCGCCGATCTCGTCGATGAGCAGCAGCTTCGGGCCGGTCGCCAGCGCCCGCCCCAGGTCGAGCAGCTTCTGCTGGTTGGCGGTCAGCGACCCGGCCGGGCGCGCCGTGACGCCGGTCAGGCCGATCTCGTCGAGCACGGCGTCGACCGTGTTCCGCGGCACGCGCGCCGCCAGCGCGGCCACCTCGACGTTCTCGCGCACGGTCATGTCGCGGAACACCTTGGGCACCTGGAAGGTGCGGTTGATTCCCAACCGGGCGCGGCGGTGCATCGGCAACGCGTTGACCTGGCGGCCGTCGAACACGATGTCTCCGGAGTCGGCGCGCAGCAGCCCGGAGATGACGTTGATGGTCGTCGTCTTGCCCGATCCGTTGGGCCCGACCAGGCCGACGATCTCGCCTGCGCGCAGCGCGAAACCGACGTCGTTGAGAACGACGAAACCACCGAAGCGCTTGCCCACCCCCGCCAAACGCAGCAGCTCACGAGAAAACGCAGGGCCGCCCCAAGTTTTCTCGACCCCCACGGGGGGCGGGCTGGGCGCAGCCCGGCCCTGGGGGCGCTCAGAAGACATCGATCCCCGGGCTGGTGAACAGCGACAGCACGCCGCCTGGAAGGAACAGCACCAGCGAGACGATCAGGCCGCCGTAGACCAGCTGGAAGTACTGCGGCGTCGACACGCCGATGACCGCGTACAGGGTGTACAGCAGCGCTGCGCCGAGCACCGGCCCGAGCACCGTGCCGACTCCGCCGAACAGCGCGAACACGATGGCGAACACCGAAATCTGCAGGCTGAACACGGCGTCGGGGTAGAACACCGACAGGTTCCACGCGTAGACCCCGCCGATCAACCCGGCGACCAGCGCCGACAGCAGCCAGACGACGAGGCGCAGCCGCACGACGTCGAGCCCGACCATCGCCGCACTGACCGGATCCTGCTTCATCGCCCGCAGTTTCATGCCGAAACGCGAGGCGCGAAAGAACGCGGCCAGCGCGCACACCGCCAGCAGCACCGCAAGCATGCTCAGGTAACTGGCGTCGGGTGCGTACACCTGCTCGATCTTCAGTCCGTACGGACCTCCGGTGAGGTCCGACAGATTCGGATTCGACACGGTGTAGTACAGGATCTGCGACGCGGCCAAGCTGGCGATCGAGAAGTACGCGCCCGACAACCGCAGCAGCGGCCCCAGCAGCAGCGCGACCAGCGCCGCGGCGGCGCCGCCGCCGGCCACGCACAGCAGCACCGGCCACTGGGTGTGCAGCACCAGCAGCGAGGTGGCGTAGGCGCCGCAGCCGAAAAATCCCACATAGCCGAACGGCAGGTAGCCGGTGAAACCGTACAGCAGGTTCAGCCCCTGCGCCAGCGCGATGTAGGTCATCAGCGTGAACAGCAGCGACTGGTTGCTGTACAGGTGCGGCAGCAGCAGGAACGACACGCCGAGCAGCGCCAGCACGATGGCGGCGGCGCGCTGCCGGCGCAGGTGGGACGCGTCACGCAAGGCGCACCGCCTTTCCGAACAGGCCCGACGGGCGCAGCAGCACGATGACCAGCAGCAGCGCGTACGGCACGACGTTGGACCACGACGCGTAGTAGGTCTGCATCAGCATGGTGCCCAGGCCGAACACCAGGCCGCCGACGACGGTGGCCAGCGGATTGCCCAGCGAGCCGATGATGACGATGGCGAACGCGGTCGTCGTCAGGCCGTCGCCCATGTCCGGAGACACCGATCCCAGCAGATACGGAACGAACACGCCGGCGACGCCGGCCAGCGCCAGCCCGGCGACGAAGGCGATCGCCGACACCCGGCGCACGTCGATCCCGGTCGCCAGCGCCTCGTCGCGGTCGGCCATGATCGCGCGCGTGGCGTAGCCGAGCCGGGTGCGCGAGAAATACAGCCACAGCAGCAGCATCGCGGCGATGGCGAACGCCGCGGCCCAGCCCCAGCTGTCGGGGAACTGCTGGCCGAACACGTTGATGTTGCCCGCGCCCAGCGCGTCGCCTGGCAGCGAGCGCTGGTCGGCGCCGAATCCCAGCACGGTCAGCGCCTCGAGAATCTGGCCGATGCCGAAGAACAGGATGAACGACAGCATTTCCGGATCGGCGCTGCGCTGCAGCCTCGGCACCACGCCGCGGTACAGCGGCCAGCCGATCACCACGGCGCCGACCGCGACCAGCACCACGCCCCACAGCGGATTGGCGCCGAAATGGCGCGACACGACCCACGCCGCGTACGCGCCGAGGACGATGAACTGGCCGTGCGCCAGGTTGATGATGCGCATGACGCCGAAAACCAGGTTCAGGCCGATTCCGACCAGGCTGAAGAAAATCCCGTACAGGATTCCTCCGACGACTGCGTATTCGAACAGCTCCAAGCGACCTCCGCGCGGCGCGCGCCCGCCGCACCGCGGCGCGCGCGCACCATCAGACCGTCAGGACTTCGGCGCCGGGTAGACCGCCTTTCCGGTGGCCTTGTCCTCGGGGTAGACGACGACCGGTTCGACCTTGTCGCCCTTGGGCACCAGCTGCGCGACCGGCAGCAGCTGGCCGAGCTGGGCGCCGTTGGCGTTGATCTTGA
>JAJZHS010000063.1 GCA_021798395.1 Pseudomonadota bacterium | reverse complement strand
CGATCGGCGTGCCGGCCCTGGCGTTGCTGGTGTCGCTGGGCGGGCTGGCCAACGCCCGCCGCGTGGCGCGCGTCGTCGACGTCGTGGTGGCGATTCCGGGACTGCCGCGCGCACTCGACGGATTCACCATCGCGCAACTCAGCGACATCCACGTCGGGCCGACGATCAAGGCGCCGCAGGTGCGCGCCATCGTCGCGCGGGTCAACGCCCTGCGGCCCGACCTGATCGCCGTGACCGGCGACGTGGTCGACGGCAGCGTGGCACAACTGCGCGCGCACACTGCGCCGCTGGCCGACTTGCGCGCCCGCCACGGCGCCTGGCTGGTCACCGGCAACCACGAGTACTACGCCGGCGCGCACGCGTGGATCGCCGAGTTCGAACGCCTCGGTCTGCACTGCCTGATCAACGCGCACGTCGTGCTCGTGCACGACGGCGCGCTCCTGGTGCTGGCCGGAGTGACCGATGCGCAGGCGCAGGCGTTCGATCCCGGGCATCGCAGCGACGCGTTCAAGGCGATCGACGGCGCCCCCGAGAACCTGCCGCGCATCCTGCTCGCGCACCAGCCGCGTGCGCTGCACGAGGCGGCACGCGCCGGCTTCGACCTGCAACTCAGCGGCCACACCCACGGCGGACAGTTCTGGCCGTGGAACCTGTTCGTCGGCTTGCAGCAGCCGCTGACCGCCGGTTTGCACCGCGTCGGCGCGCTGCAGGTCTACGTCAGTCGCGGCACCGGCTACTGGGGGCCACCGAAGCGCTTCGGCGCACCATCCGAGATCACGCGCATCCGCCTCACGTCGGCGCCGCGCTGAACACCCGCGATCGCGGCCATCGCGCCCAGCAGTCCCCCATGGCTTTTTAATAAGCAAAATGACATGCTATATTGACGAATTGGAAATCACGACCGCGGGCCCGGGGACTCCGGGCGTCCGTCCGGCCGGATCGATCCGAGGCACCAACACCACAACCAAAGGACGTTTCCATGTCGGCACCCTGCTCCCATTGCGGCCAATTCGTCGCGGCGGATTCCGCGTTCTGTTCCAACTGCGGGACGCGCGCTTCGGTGGCTCCCGCGGCGAACGCCGGACCGATCCAGGACCAGAAGAATCTGGCGATGCTGGTTTGGATCGGCACCATCTTTTTCGGCTTCCTCCCCGGACTGATCGTCTATCTGATCAAGAGCGACGTCAACCGCGACGCCTACGTCAGGGCGCAGGCCAAAGAGGCGCTCAACTGGTCGATCACCATGATCTTTGCCTTTCTGGTCGGCTGGATCCTGACCTTCGTGCTGATCGGACTTCTGGTCATCCTCGCGGTTGGACTGATGAACCTGGTCTTCGGCATCTTGGGAGCGGTCGCCTGCTCGAACGGGCGTGACTTTCGCACCCCGATGACCATCCGGCTGGTGAAGTGACCGAACGCCCGGATTCCCGGGCCCACCGCTTCGCGACACCGTGGCGCGCCCGCTGCATGCGCCGCGCGCGCGCCGATGCGCGGCGTCAGCGCAACCAACAACACCACCACGATTCGGGGAGATGTCAAATTGGCGCGAACACCACGGACCCTGTTGGGATGCGCGGTACTGGCGGCCGTTTCCGGCTGTGCGGTGAATCCCCAGACCCAAGGTCTGGATTTCACGCCGGCGGCCAAGGCTGAGTTCACCAGCATTTTCGACAACCCTGACCCCTGCTCCAACAACGCGCGCAACACGGCTACCGTCATCGGGAGCCTGACCGGAGGCGTGATCGGATACCTGAATCACGGAGCGAAAGGCGCCGTGGTGGGGGCGCTTGCCGGGGCAGGCGTGGGCTTCGTCATCGGCGACGCCCTCGACGCGCGGCGTTGCGCCCTCTACAAGATCGCCCAAGCCAACCACCTCAGGCTGGCCAGCAGCCAGATCACGCCGAGTTCTCTGGGGCTCGCCGTACCGGTGACCGGCGGCACCACCGCGCCCGGCGCCGCGCCCAACCCGGAACCGAGCGCGAACGAAACCATCGGACTGGACGTTCAGCTTGAGAACCAGGGCGACGAATTCGAGCCCGGAAGTTCCAGACTGACGCCAAAGGCACGTCACTATCTGGTGCAGATTGCCCGCCTGTACAACCCGCAGGCGGTCGCGGCCAGCCTCGGACCGAACGCGACCCCGGTGCAGCGGGCCCAGGCGGAGCGACGCACCGTGCTGATCGTGGGCCACACGGATGTCCGTGATTCGGCGTCAGGCGTCGATCTGGCGCGTTTGTCGCAGGATCGGGCGAAGGCGGTAGCGCGGCTGTTCGCGCGCAGCGGCGTACCGGCCAGCCGGATTTACTACCAAGGCGCGGGGGACACCCTGCCGCTTGCCAGCAACGCGACGGAGCAGGGTCGCGCGGCCAACAACCGCGTGCAGTTTATCGATGTACCGACCACGACCGACCTGCAGGCCTATTTGCAGCGGCGCACCGTCGACGCCGCCGATTTCACGCGCGCCACCGCGTCCCCCCCCACTCTGGCGCAGCCGCGCCAATCCGTGATCAGGCAGGGCTTCGCCCGCGCCACGTCGGCGGGCCGCGGCGCTCAGCCGACGCTGCCGTCCCCGCGCGCCCCAGTGCCGGCCCGTTTGGCGCGCGCGGCGCTGCCGCCGAGGCGCGCGCCTGGGCGAATCCTGCCGATCTCGACGTTCGATTTCGGCGGCCGCCCGGTTGCCACCGGCGGCTTGCCGCTGAATCTGGGGCCGGGGCTCGACCACTCGAGTTTTGCACCGAGTTTCATCGGCTCGGCGCACGCTGCGGCGCCGTTGGTCGTGAGTTCGTGCCTGCAGGACCGCCCACATGTGGCGCTGCCGGTGCGCAACCTCGCCACCGCGCAGGACCTGCCGCCTCGCGATTACGTGCACGGCTTCTTCGACCATGCGGTCTGGCTTTCGATCGGCGCCGGCAAAACCGTGGTGGAAATCTCCAACGCGGTGGCGCCGCTCGGTACCGGGGAGCCTATTCCGCGCCCGACGGTGCTCATCTACAAGGTCAAGGATGGCCGCGCCGAGCCACGTCCGGCGTACCACGCCCTCGCCGACGCGGACGTCTACCGTGGCGCGCAGAACACGCTGTATCGCGTGTTTCTGCACGGACCAGCCGAATGTCTGGATCTCGTCGTACCCGCCGGACAGGACAACGGCACGAGCAATTTCTACTACGCAACCCGGGGTACGCAATACATGGTCGCACCGCGCTTCGCGCGCCTTGCGCTTCGTGAACCGCGATAAGGAAAATGAACATGGGTAACCTCTACAACGCCGCGCTCGCGCATCTTGGGCTGACCGTGAGCACGCTCATCGCGGTGTTCATGGCGTCGTTCCTAATCTGGTCGAAAATGACCCGAAGCCTGCTTGGCAAGGATTTCTGGGTCGTGCTTCCAGGGGTCGGGAAGATGGCCGAGTGGAAAGGCATGACGATGGGCACTGGCGATTTCGTGTCGCAGATTCCAGCCGACGCCGGATATGCGACGCGCACGCTCGTGGTGCCGGCCGAGAAAGCGTTGTTCGATTACTACAACGACGGCATCAAAAAGGTCAGCGTGGAGTCATTCCAGAACGCTCGCGAATACTTGAAGCTATCGGATCAGAACGGGCGCCGCCCGATGTCCGCGCTGCTGTGGATGATCCTGGGCGTGCTGACGGTGGCCGAGGCGCTCGGCACCGGCTTGCTGCTGGCGCCGCTGCTGTCGCGGGACATCACTCCCACATTCGCGATGATCGTCGCCTCGGTGCTGGCGCTGGTGATTGCGATCATCGCCGTCGTGATCACCCACGGTGCCGGCGAGGACCTGTTTGCCAACGGCCTGCTGGCGAAGGTGCGCAATACGTACAAGCAGAATCAGGGTTTCCGTACCGTGGGCGGGATGCGCTCGGAGTTCCTGGCGCCGATCGGTCCGGAGAACGATCAGTCCAGGGACGCTGAACTCGAACCGGCCGGTCGCTTGGCGGCGCGCATCGGGGCCACGACCATGGACGGCATGCAGCCGCGCAAAGGCCGGATCATTGCGGCGGTCGCTTTCATTCTGCTGTTCGGATTCGGCACCACGGCATACCGGCATTATGTGTTCACCAAACAGCAGGACCGGGCGGCAGTCACGCCCGCGGCATCGGCAGACTCAGGGGGTGCGCAGAATTTTCAGAATATCTTCGCAGCCGGCGCGTCGGGAGCCGCCGCGGTGATCCCGCCCGCGGCTGCGTCAGCTGCCGCGGCTGCCGACGCAGCCGCCGAACACCATGTCCAGCAGGATGCGGCCAAGGCCAACGACGCCGGCATCGCGATTCTTGCGCTGATCTACGTCTTCACCCAGCTCCTCGGCCTGTTGACCGGCTACAAATATTCGTTCTTCAACGACGATGCCGAGAAGGCCTACGAGAAGACGGGCGGCCAGCTCGGCTACGACGACTTCCTGCGCATCAAGGTGCACCCGTTTGCCGAGCGCGCGCATTTGCGCCTTGGCCAGTTGCGCGCGAAACTGTCGAGTGCGAATCCGCGTTACGGCGACCGCATGAACCCATTCGACTTCATGCTGGCCTACCACGACGCGGTGGTCAGCGCCGAGCACAACGCGGCGGCGCAGCGCGAGTCCACGCAGCGGCGCGACACACCACCGCCGAATCAGCCAGCTCCGACGGTGTCCACGCCGCCGCTCGCACAGCCGGTGCCGACCGCGCAGCAAACGACGTCTGCGGCGGCGACCTCGCCCGACCTGCACGCACTGGCCCAGGTGGTCCACGGCGCCGGTGGCAAGGAGGCGCGCCAGGCGAAGTTCGTCGAATTGGTCACACAGTATCTGTTGTCCAAGGAACAACAGGCCGAAATTGTTGCGCTGCTGCAAAAACTGCGCAGCACTGAGGTCGACACAGGCCTTCTCGACAACATCTGAGCGGTCAACCGCGCCAAAACGGACATGAAACTCTCGATGCGTTTGTTCACGGCCGCGGCAATCGCCGCGGCCGGGTTCACGACCTGCGGCACGGCGCTTGCCGGCCTGATCAACGACGTTCCCAGCTGCTACGCGGCAACGCATATCGCGCAGGATGGCCCGTCCTACGACAAACTGGTCTATGTGCTCCTCGACCAGACGGTCCAACTCGATCCAGCCCTGGAGCAATCGGTGGTCGACAACTCACTGCGTCTTTTGCAACCGGGTTCGAAGTTCGTCATCGCGGAGTTCTCGGCGTTCGCCCAGGGGCATTACTTGAATGTGCTGCACACCGGGATCATCGAGCGGCCGCTGGCTGCAGCGCGCGTGGATTCCACGCCCATGCGCGCAGCGCGAAGGCTGCAGCAATGTCTCGGCATGCAGGCTGACTTTGCCCGAAAGATGGTCGCCACGACGCTGGCCTCGGTGATGAAGGCGAGCACCAGTTCGCTGGACCGCTCCGACGTTCTGCTGGCGCTCAAAACGGTGTCGCGGGTGGTCCAGACTGACCCGGCAGCGCGCAAGACCGTGTTCGTGGTCACCGACGGCCTGGAGAACTCCACGGTGACCAGCTTCTACGCCCGGGACGCGGTGCGCGACATCGATCCCAAGGTTGAACTGGCCAAGGCCGAGACCGCGCACATGGTCGGCAATTTCGGCAGGGCCTCGGTCTACGTGCTCGGTGGCGCCATGATGCCGCCGGCGGCCGGCGGCACGCTGGCTGAACGCGACGGCTACCGGGACCCGAAGACCCTGAGCGACCTGAAAAACTTCTGGCGTGCCTACTTCGCCAAGTCCAACGCCCGACTGGTCGAATTCGGCGAACCTGCGCTTCTCGAACCCATCGCGTATTGAACACGGCGACGGGCCCGGCGCGTCGAACGACGGCCGTCGTCAGGCCCCCACCGCGGTGCTGGGGATCGCCTGGTCGCTTTTCTCGATGACCCCCGCGCGCCACGCGCTGCGCCCGGCGCGCACGGCGCCGGCGAAGGCCTGCGCCATGTCCACCGGATCGCGCGCGCGGGAGATCGCCGAGCACAGCAGCACGGCGTCGTAGCCGAGTTCCATGGCGTGCGCCGCGTGCGACGGCGCGCCGATTCCGGCATCGACGATGAGCACCGCGTGCGGCAGGCTCTTGCGCAGATACCGCAACGCATAGGGATTGAGCAGGCCCTGCCCGGACCCGATCGGAGCCCCCCACGGCATCAGCACCGCGCACCCCACGTCCAGCAGGCGCTTGCAGGTGACGACGTCGTCGGTGCAGTACGGCCAGACCACGAAGCCCTCGCCGACCAGCGTGCGCGCGGCTTCGACGAGTTCGAGCGGATCGGGCTGCAACGACCCGCGATCCCCGATGACTTCGAGCTTGATCCAGCGCGTGCCGAAGAGTTCGCGCGCCATCATGGCCGTGGCGATGGCGCTGCGCGCGTCGAAGCATCCAGCGGTATTGGGCAGCAGGTAGCCCCCGGAGGCGCGGACCGTGTCCAGCAGCATCGGGACGAAATCGGCGGCCTCGCCGCCCTGGCTGATGCGCTTGAGCCCCACCGTGACGATTTGCGCGCCGCTGGCGAGAATGGCTTCGCGCATGGTTTGCGCCGAGGCGAAGCTGGCGCTGCCGACGAGCAGGCGGCTGCTCAGGGCGACGCCGTCGACCGACCAGTCGCGGTCCCGTTCGAGATTCTGTGGGTTCATCGTCTTGCCGCCCTCCGATGCGGCCGTCCCGCTGATGGGCGTTACACGCCCGTGAAAGCAAACGACACCTGGGGCCGGCGGCCGCCGATCAGGCTGGCCAACGCCGCCGCCGAACCACAGGCCAGGGTCCACCCGAGGCTGCCATGCCCCGTGTTCAGGTACAGGTTCCGCAGCGGACTGCGACCGATCACGGGAACGTTGCCCGGCGTCATCGGGCGCAGGCCCGTCCAGTGGCTCGCGCGGGACGTGTCGGCAGCGCCGGGGAACAACGCGGCGACGCGTTCGACCATCGCCGCGCAGCGCCGCTCGTCGAGTTCGCGCGTCCAGCCGCCGAGTTCCGCCGTTCCGGCCACGCGCAGGCGATCACCCAGGCGCGAGAACACCAGCTTGTGCTCCTCGTCGGTCAACGACACCGACCACGCCGCCGACGCATCGGCCACCGGCAGCGTGACCGAGTAGCCCTTGATCGGATACACCGGCAGGCGGAGCCCGACGCCGCGCGCGAGCGGCGCGCTCCAGCAACCTCCGGCCAGCACATACGCGTCGGCACGCATGCGCTCGAAACTGCCGTCGGGCGCGGTCGTCTCGAGACATTCGATCGCGTCGCCGCGTCGGCGCATCGCGGTCACCGTCTGCCCGAGGGCCAGACGGACGCCGTCGCGCGCACAATGCTGTGCCAAGGCGCGCGTGAACGCATGCGCGTCGCCCGATTCGTCATGTTCGGTGAACGTCGCCCCGACCAGGCTGTGGCGCATGGCGCGCAACGCCGGTTCGATGCGCAGCGCCTCCTCCACGTCGACCACGCGCCGCTCGCAACCGAACTCCTGCATGCGCCGCGTGCAGCGGGCAGCGGCGTCGAGTGCGCGCGGTTCGGTGTACAGGTGCAGGATGCCGCGGCGCTGCGCGTCGTAATGCACACCGCGGCGCTCGCGAAGATCGTGCAGCATCTGCCTGCTGTACAGCCCGAGACTGACGATTTCCCGCATGTTGCGCGCATTGCGCCAGGGCCAGCATTCGCGCAGGAATCGCAGGCCCCACGCCCACTGTCGCGGATCGGCGCGCAGCTGCAAGCGCAGCGGCGCGTCGTGGCGTCCAAGCCAGCCCAGCACGTGCCGCGGCACGCCCGGATTGGACCAGGGCTCGGCGCCACTGACCGAAATCTGTCCCCCGTTGGCGCGGCTGGTGCGCGCGCCGACCTGCTGCTCCTGCTCGACCACGGTCACCTCGTGCCCGTGCTCGCGCAAAAAGAACGCCGTCGCGACGCCCACGACGCCGGCGCCGAGAACGATGATCTTCATGGGGTGTCGTGTCGTCGCAGTGCACAGAGCGGCGATCATTGGACTTTGCCCCGCCGGTACCGGATTTGACCGAGGTCAAGCTTTGTGTGGTGCGCGGCGGCACGCCCCCCGGCGCAATACCTGGTGACAATGTTCGCGCGGCTGGCTGTCGCCAAGGCGGGCCGGCGCGACCCGGACGCGGCGCGGCCGCGTCAAGCGGAGGCTTCCAGCGTGACGCGGCGCGCCAGCCACTGCAGCAGCGCCTCGGCGGCGGCGTCGCACTGCGACGCCCGCCCGCCGTGGTGCACGCGGGCGTGCCAGCCGAGCACCTCGGGGTCGTCGACTCCGCGTTCGCGCAGGAAGCGGGTCAATGGGCACGATTCGAGCGAACCAGGCCCGCGCTGCCGCAGCGGGTCGCACGCGGCGAGCCACTGGTAGGTCAGAGCCCCCAGCCAGCTGCGCAGCGCGGTGTCATCGCCGGAGCGCAGCGGCGCTCGAGCGCGCATCCACGCCGCGAAGTCCGCGGCCGGCATCGGCCGCGCCAGCGCGTAGCCCTGGCCGAGCTGCGCGCCGAGCATGTCCGCGACCTCGACATGGTCGTCGCGCTCCAGTCCTTCGACGACGGTGCGCAGCGCGAACTGCTGGCCCAGGCGCACCAGCGTCGCGAGCAGGCGCACGGTTTTCACAGGAGCGGTCGACAGGTCGTGCAGCAGGCTCTGGTCGATTTTCACGGTATCGATCGGCAGCGCGGCCAGCCGCCCCAGGCTGTTGTAGCCGGCGCCGAGGTCGTCGAGCGCCAGGCGCACGCCGAGCGCGCCCAGCGCGTAGACAGCCTCGTCGCTGCGCGCGCGGTCGATGGTCTCGTTCTCCAGGACTTCGACGACCAGGTGGCGTGCGGCCACGCGCGTGCGGCGCAGCGCCTGCTCGATCCACGACGCGCAATCCGGGTGGGCCAGCGTCGACGGCGGCAGGTTGACCGCGATCTCCAGGTCGAGCCCCGCCTCGCGCCAGCCGTGGACCAGTTCGAGCGCCTGCTCCAGACCTTGCAGGAACAGGACGTGCAGTTCCTGTTCGCCGAACGCCGGCAGGAACTGCGCGGGCAGCACGATGGTGCCGTCGGCCTCGTGCAGGCGGGCCAGCGCCTCGACCTTGGTCACCGCGCCGCTGTGCAGGTCGACGATCGGTTGCACCCACATGTGCAGCCCGTGGTCGTGCAGCAGTTCGCGCAGCGCGCGGCGGCGCTGCGGGGCGATCGGCCGGTGGCCGTGCGCGGTCGCGGCGAATTGCGCGCCGACGCCGTTGCGCAGCAGCTCGAGCCACGAGCGCATCCAGTTCGACGCGAACTGCCCGGGGTGCGCGCCGAACAGCACCAGCACGCTGTCGGTATCGTCGCCGCTGACGATGGGCACGCACGCGGCGCTGCGCCAGCCGACGTCGCGCGCCAGTTCGTGCCAGTGTGCCAGCCGGGCGTCGCGCGCGAAGGTGCCGACGATCTGCACCTGGCGGGTGAACCAGGCCAGCGAGACAGGTTCGCGCAAGCCGTCGGGCGCGAGATCCAGATTCAGCCGCAGGCGGCCTTCGCGCAGGCGCGCGGCGACCGCGGCGAAGTCGGCGCCGACTCCGGCTTCGTCGCGCAGCGTGCCGTGCGCGTCGGGTCGGAACACGATCACGTGGCGCACGCCGGGGAGTTCGCCGAGCGCGCGCAGCGTTTCCGGCAGCACGTCGACCCAGCGCAGCGTGGCGTTGCCCAAGCGCTCGAGCAGCGCGAAATACAACGCCGAGGTTTCGCCGACCGCAACCAGCTGGGCCTGCAGGCCCAGCCGCAGCCTGCCGGTGGCGACCCGCAGCACCCGGTAACGCTGGCGCGACGAGATCAGCGCGCTTTCGAGTCGGGCGCGCAACAGATCTTCGTAGACGCCGAACGCTTCCTCGATGGTCGCCGCGGACACGCCCGTCAGCGCATGGCCCCGGCCCAGTGCGCGCGCACCGGCCTGCAGCGCGTCGCGCGAAGCCCGCGCGCCCAGCAGCGCGCGCAGGTGCGCGGCTTGCGCGCGGCGGAACTGGGCGCGCTCCTCGGCGCTGAGCGCCCGCAGGATCGCGGCCTGTTCCTCGTCCATCGTCGAGCCGCCGACGAGCGCGTCGGCCAGCTTCGCGGCGAGTTCCTCGAGCAGCGCCGCGTCGAGCGACCCGAGCAGTGCGTCGGCTTCGTCGCCGAACAGATCGAACGCGGTCTCGCGGGCGTCCTCATCGACGCTCGTGCCGATGCGCCACCAGCTCGCGCGGTCGAGCTTGTGCA
>JAJZHS010000062.1 GCA_021798395.1 Pseudomonadota bacterium | reverse complement strand
GACGCCTCGCTGCCCGAGCAGCGGGTCGGCGACGCGGTGCGCGCAGCGGTCGCGCGCGTGCTGTCGCGATGAGCACCGTGCGCGCGCCGCTGTTGCTGCACGGCGCGGCCGGAATCGGCCTGTGGGACGCCCTGCGGCAGCGCGCCGCGGACGCGCTGTGCGAGTCCCCCGACGCCTCCGGGCGGGCGTGCGGGCATTGCGCCGCGTGCCGCTTGCTCAGCGCGGGGACCCACCCGGACCGCTTCGCGCTGCTGCCCGAAGCCCTGGCCGTCGATCTCGGCGAGGCCGAGCCGGCCGAGCGCGGCGCCTCGCCGCCTTCGCGCGACATCTCGATCGACGCCGTGCGGCGCCTGGTCGCGTGGTCGCACGCCACCAGCCATCGCGGGCGGGCGCGGGTGGCCTTGGTCTACCCGGTTGACGCGATGGCCGCGCCGGCTGCCAATGCTCTTCTTAAAACACTCGAAGAACCTCCGCCATCTCTTTATTTTTACATGGGTACACATCGCCTCGATCACGTCCTGCCGACCTTGCGCAGCCGGGCTTTGCTGCAGGCGATGGGGCGCCCGGAAGCCGCCGCTGCGCTGGCGGCGTTGCGCCAGCGCGACTGCGCCGACCCCGAGGCCGTGGCGGCGTGGTGCCGCAACGCGGTGCACGCCGCGCAGCCCGAGGCGGGACTCGACTGGGCGCTGGACATGCTGGCGTGGCTGGACGGGCAGGGCGCGCGGCAGGCACTGGTCGCCGCGGCACCGCCGCCTGCGGTGGCGGTGGTCGCGCTGCAGAAAATCACCGTCGACGCGATGCGCGCGCGCCATGGCCTTGCGCCCTTGTACCTGCCGCGGCACGCGGCGCGGCTGCGCCGGCTGGCCGCCGCGGTCGAGCCGATGGACTGGCTGCAGCGCTGGCAGCGGCTGGCGCGCGCGGCGGCCGAGACCCACGTCGCGCTGCACGCGGGCTTGAGCGCCGAGCGCTGGGTTCTAGAATTCGACCACATTCACCTGCCCAGCGAGGTCTGACGATGGCCACACATGCACCGACCCCGGGCGCCACGGCGCGCCCGAGCGTGATCCAGCTGGCGATCAAGGAAAAGCCCGCGCTGTACGCGGCGTTCATCCCGTACTTCCCCGAGGGCGGCATTTTCATCCCCACCGGCCGCGACTACCGCCTGGGCGACGACGTCTACCTGTTGCTGACCGTGATGGACAATCCGCAGCGCTTTCCGATTGCCGGGAAGGTGGCGTGGATCACGCCGGCCAACGCCGCCGGCAACAAGACCCAGGGGATCGGCGTGCGCTTTCCGTCGGACGAGAAGGCCAAGCAGCTGCGCCAGGTCATCGAGGACATCCTGGGGCCCGTCGGCGAAGCGGGCATGCGCCCGACGCACACGCTGTGAGCGCGCAGCGCGCCGTTCCATGCCGCTGACCGATTCGCACTGCCATCTGGATTTTCCGGAACTGCGCGCGCAGCGCGACGCAGTGCTCGCGACCATGGCCGAGCTGGGAGTCACGCGCGCGGTCAACATCTGCACCCGGATCGAGCAGGCCGACGCCGTCGTCGCCTGCGCCGAGGCGCACCCGCGGATCTGGGCGACCATCGGCGTGCACCCCGACGAGCAGGACGTGATCGAGCCGACGGTGGCGGATCTGGTGGCGCGCTCGCGCCACCCGCGCGTCATCGCGCTGGGCGAGACCGGGCTGGACTATTACCGGCTCGAGGGTCGCGGGCACGCCGACATGGAATGGCAGCGCGCGCGCTTTCGCCGCCATATCGAGGCCGCGCACGCAATCGACAAGCCGCTGGTGGTGCACACCCGGGCGGCGGCCGCCGATACGCTGGCGATCCTGCGCGAGCAGGGCGCCCACCGCGGCGTGCTGCACTGTTTCACCGAAACCTGGGACGTGGCGCGCGCGGCGCTCGACCTGGGCTTCTACATTTCGTTGTCGGGGATCCTGACTTTCAAGAATGCCGCGGACTTGCGCGATATCGCCAAGAAACTACCTGAAGACAGGATTCTGGTCGAGACCGACAGCCCGTATTTGGCGCCGGTGCCGTTCCGCGGCAAGACCAACCAACCCGGCTACACGCGCTACGTGGCGCGCTGCCTGGCCGAGGTGCGCGGCTGCAGCGAAGCCGACGTCGAGGCGTTCACGGAACGCAATTTCGACGCGCTGTTCACCCTGGCGGCGCCCGCCAAGACATGAAGTCGTTTCTCGTCAAACGAAGGCAACTCATTGTTTTAGCGTCATTATTGTCCGTTTTTTTGGGCTCCGATCCGGCCTGCGCCGGGGGCCGCGTTGCGTTCTTCCGCGCGCTCGGGGTCGACGATGCCGGCGCCGTGCGCGGCATGCTGGCACATGGTTTCGACGCCAACGCGCGCGATGCCCACGGCGACCCCGCCTTGCTGCTCGCGGTACGCGATCACGCCGGCAAGGTGATTCGGCTGCTGCTCGACAGTCCGGGAATCGACATCGACGAGGCCAACCGTGCGGGCGAAAACGCCCTGATGATCGCGTGCCTGCAGGGTGACGGTGCGCTGGTCCAGCAGATGATCGACCAGGGGGCTTCGGTCGACAAGTCGGGATGGACGCCGCTGTCGTACGCGGCGACCAACGGCCACACGGCGATCGTGCGCGCGCTGCTCAAGCACGGCGCGCGGGTCGACGCGGCGGCGCCCAACGGCACCACGCCGCTGATGATGGCGGCGTATTTCGGGCATCTGGCCACCGTGCGGGTTCTGCTGGCGGCCGGAGCCGACCCGAGGCTGCGCAACGCGATGGGGTTCCGGGCAGTCGATCTGGCGCTGCGCCGCGGGCATCGCGCGGTGGCCCACGTGCTGGGCGCGGCGATGAACAGGCGTCGCCCCGGACAGTGGTGAGCGCCCCCAGGGCCGGGCTGCGCCCGGCCCGCCCCCCGAGGGGGTCGAGAAAACTTGGGGCGGCCCGGCGTTTTCTCGAGAGCGCCCCCAGGTCCGGGCTGCGCCCGGCCCGCGGCGAAACGGAGCATATTTGCGTTATGTAAAATGCGCATCGCGGGTACGGCGCGGCGCAGGTCCTGCGCGTGCCCAAGCGGCGCCGCTCAGTCCGCTTCGGCCAGCTGAACGCGATCGCGGCCCGCGCGCTTGGCCTGCAGCAAGGCCTGGTCGGCGCGCGCGTAGACCGCGTCGAACCCTTCCTCGGGATGCCACAGGGCCAGTCCGGCGCTGAACGCCACCTGCACTCCGTCCGCGTTGCGCGGGTGCTGGAAGCGCACGGCGTGGAAGCGCTGTTTGAGCCGGGCGACCGTCTGGCCGGCCTGCTCCAGCGACGCCCCGGGCAGGACCAGCATGAATTCCTCGCCGCCGAGCCTGGCCACCGAGTCGCTGGGGCGCAATTCGGTGCGCGCGACGCGCACCAGTTCCTTGAGCACCGCGTCGCCGAGGTCGTGGCCGTAGTTGTCGTTGACGCGCTTGAAATGGTCGAGGTCGATGATCGCCAGGCACAGCGTGTCGCCCTGGCGCTGGGCGCGCGCCACGTCGTTGCGGAACGCGGCTTCGAGTCCGCGCCGGTTCAGCGCTGCGGTCAGCGGGTCGAGGTGCACCAGTTCGCTGACGCTGTGCAGCTCGGCCTCGAGGCTGCGCGTGCGCGCTTGCGCCTGCTCGAGCCTGGATTGCGCTTCGGCGAACGACGCGCGCAACTGGTGGGTGTCGTCGAGCATGCGCCGGCTGCTGGCGAGGATCGACTGCACCACCGGCTTCGCCCGTTCCCAGTCGAGCGAATCGTCGAGTTCGCGCAAACCGTGGTTCAGGTCGTTTCCGTAGCGCGCGGTCGATTCGGCGTAGGTGCCGAGACTGCGCACGACCATCTCGAAGAGCTCGCGCGCGACCGCGCGCGCGTCTTCCTCGGCGCGCGCCAGCACCCCCTGACGGAACAGCAGGTCCTTGAGCTGCGCCACCGCCTGCGCCAGCCGGGGCACGTCGGGCGGGTCGAGCAGCAGCGCGCGCAGCGCGCCGATCTGCGTCTGCAGCCAGTGCCCCGGGTCGAACAGCTCGGAGACGTTGTCGAGCAGCAGCCGCATGGCCTCGAGCAACCGCGCGCGCGTCTGTGCGGACAGGTCGTGCCAGTCCTCGCAGGCTTTCCACAGCGCGCGCGCCGGCGCCTGCAGGCGTTCGGCCGAAGCGTCCAGTTCGGTGGCCAGGCGCAGCAGTTCGCCCGCCTGCGCGCGCAGTTGCGGCGCGTCCGCATAGCTGTGCTCGACCATGCGCAGCGCGTCGGCCCAGGCGCGGCGCCACGGCTCGCCGCCGCCGATCGCCGCGGCGGCGGGCGCCTCGGCGGAGCTCGGCAGAGCGCGATCGGCCAGGGCGGACCAGCGCGCCGCGGTGTCGTGCAGCAGGCGCTCGAGCTCGGCGTTGTCGCGCGTGGCCTCGACCGCTTGCAGCGCCTGCAACTTGCTCAGGTGGCTGAGGCTGGCCTGCGATCGCGACCACTCGCGCACGAACGCGCCGACGGCGGCGCCGACCGGAGCCGGCGCGGCCGCGACGGGCTGGCTGTCGAGCAGCAGTCCGGCCATGAGGTCGAGGGCGAGTTCCCAGTGCTCGCTGGTCAGCGCCTCGCGCAGTTGCGGCCAGGCCGGCGAGCGCGCCAGCGGCAGGCGTTCGAGACGGCGCAGCAGCGCGCCCGAGCTCAGCGCGGCGCCGTGCGGCGTCTGTTCGAAATACGCGCGACGGAAATGCCGCGGCGTCGGTGCGACGCCCTGCTCGGCCAAACGGCGCAGCGCGGACCGTGCGAGCTCGGCCGGGTTTTCGTGGTCTTCCTGCATACAGGTGTAGGGACTGAATCGCCGCGCGCGGCGCGCGCGCGAAGCGCCTTGCATGTTAGCGGCCGGCCGCGGTCCGCGCGGGCGCAGCGGATCAAGCCGGCGTCGGCCGCGGACACGCTCAGTGCGTTTCGTCGAAGATCACGAACACCTCGCCGCCGTCGCGCACCACGCGGCACGGCGCGCCGTGCGGCAGGGTCAGTTTGGTGCGCTGGTGGCCGAACGGCAGGCCGCTGAGCACCGGGACCCGGTGCGGGCGCAACTGCGCCCGCACCCAGTCGCGCGCCGCGGCAAGGTCGTAGCCGGAGTCGTGTTCGCCGAGGCGGTACCCGGTGAAGCTGCCCAGCACGACCGCGCGCTGGCGCTGCACGATGCCGGCGTGCAGCAACTGGGTGAACATGCGCTCGATGGCGTACGGGTGCACGCCGACGTCCTCGACGAACAGCACGCCGTCGACCGCCGGCAGGTACGGTGTGCCGACGACGCTGCACAACATCGCCAGGTTGCCGCCCCAGAGCACGCCGTGCGCGTCGAGACCGCGCGGGGCGTCGTCGCAGACGAAACCGACCGCCTCCTGGCGCCCGTGCACCGCGTCGACGAAGCTGTCGGCGGTGATCGAGTCGACGGTGTCCGCGCCGAAATCGGTGTCGGCCATCGGGCCGCTCCAGGTGACCGCGCCGCAGCGCGCCAGCAGCGCCAGCTGCAGCGCCGTGAAGTCGCTGTGCCCCACCCAGCGTTGACCGCGGTGCACGATTGCCTCGCCCAGCAGGGCGTAGTCGATGCGGTGCAGCAGCCGGCTCAGGCCGTAGCCGCCGCGCGTGGCCATGACCACGCCGGCGCGCCCGCGCGCGCTGCGGTGCAGCGCCTGCAGCCGCTGCCCGTCGTGCCCGGCGAAGCGCTGCACGCGACGCAAGGCGTGGCCGTCGACGCTGACCGCGAACCCGAGCTCGCGCAGACGTGCGACGGCGCGCGTCAGGCGCTGGGGGTCTGGCAGCGCCCCCGACGGCGACACCAGCCGCAGTGTCGTCGCCGAGGTCATCGCCGGATCCCACCCGGTTCGGACGCGTCGGCGTCGCGATCGGGCCTGGACTGGCGCCTGCGCGCGCGGAAGAACTCCTGCAGCAACGCGGCGCAAGCCTGCGCCTCGACTTCGGCGCTGAGCTGGCAGTGATGGTTCAGCCGGGATTCGGCGAACAGATCGATCACGCTGCCGGCGGCCCCGGTCTTCGGGTCGCGGGCGCCGAACACGACCCGCTGCACGCGCGCGTGCAGCAGCGCCATCGCGCACATGGCACAGGGCTCGAGCGTGACGTACAGGGTGCAGCCGGGCAGGCGGTAGTTCCCGGCCAGCGCGGCGCCTTGGCGCAGGGCGACGATCTCGGCATGCGCGGTCGGATCGCTGTCGCCGATCGGCCGGTTGTAGCCGGTGGCGATCACCCGGCCTTCGCGAACCAGCACGGCGCCGACCGGGACTTCGCCCAGCAGCCATGCGTTGTGCGCCTGGTCGAGGGCCAGCCGCATGAACGCGGAGTCTGCGCAGGCGTCGATGGCGGAAGGTGCGGGTCGCGGATCGTCGATCATCGTCCACAGCATAACCGCAGCGCGTGCCGCGCACCGTGCGCCGTGGCGCGCCGTCGCAGCGTCACGCCGTCTCCAGCTGGCTGCGGCTCGAAGCGCCCTCCTCGATCACCTGCTGGACGAGTTGCTGCAGCGCCGACACCGGCGCATCGCGTCGCGCCGGCCGCAACTGGCGTGCCAGTCGCCCCAGCGGGGTGCGCGGCGTCGCGTGCAGCCGCTGCGGCCGGCGTTGCGCGGCCCAGCGCGGCAATTCGCCCGCCGGCAGCGGCGGCGACCAGGCATAGCCCTGCCCTTGCTGCGCGCCGAGCTCCCGCGCGGCCTCGACCATGCCGGCGTCCTCGAGGCCCTCGACGACGACGGCGCGCCGCATGTCGTGCCCGACCTGGATCAGGGTGGCGATCAGGCGCAGGGTATCGAGCGGCTGCGCGCGCAGCTGCGCGGTCACCCCCTGGTCGATTTTCAGGGTGTCGAACGGCAGCGTGAACAGGCGTTTGAGGCTGGAGTAGCCCGCGCCGAGGTCGTCCATCGCCAGGCACACCCCGAGCGGCTGCAGACGCCCGATGGCTTCGAGCAGCAAGGCGTCGTCGAACGCATCCGACTCCAGCAGTTCCAGCGCCAGCCGCTGCGGTTCGATCGCACTCGCCTTCAGCGCGTCGTCGATCCAGCGTGCGCAATCGGGTGCGAGCAAGGTCGACGGGGGCAGGTTCAGCGACAGGTCGACGCGAAGCCCCTGCGCGTCCCAATCCCGCACGAGAGCCAGCGACTGCTCCAGCCCGAGTCGGAACAGGCGGTCGAGTTCGGCGTTGCCCAGCAGCGGAAGGAACAGGGCCGGCGATACGACGGCCCCGTCGGGCTGCCGCAACCTGGCCAGGGCCTCGACCTTGCGCAACGATCCGCTGCGCAGATCGATGATCGGCTGCACGTGCATTTCGAGCCCGCCCGCAAACAGCCGCTCGCGCCAGCTCTGCGCCACGTCCTGTTGCAGGACCGCATGCGGCAGGCGTCGCAGCCGCGTGGCACGCAGCTCGCGCCAGCGGCGTTGCACGCCTTGCAGGAACGGCTCCATCGGCGACGCTTCGAACTGCCGCGGAAACGCGCCCAGCATCAGCAGCACCATGTCGGCGCGCTGCGCGTCGGGCGCGACCGGAATCGCCGCCATGCTGCGCACGCCCTGCGCGGCCAGCGCGGCGCACAGCGCTTCGGTCGGCGCGGCGTCGAACGCTTCGCTGCTGCGCTCGATGCGCCCGCTGCGCCACGCCGTGGCGACCAGGCTGCGCTCGGGCGCCAGCGCCCCGTCCAGCGCCTGCGCCAGCATGCCCTGGCGCAGCAGCACGCCCAAGGCGTCGCGTCCGGCCAGCGATTCGATCTGGAACACGCCCTGGACGTCGGGGCGCAAGGCCGCGCAGGCGAGCATTCCCGGCAACTCGGCGAGCAGCGTCAACTCGCCGGCGGCGACGTCGGCCCACAGCGCGCCGGGCGCCGGCAGCGGGGCGACGATCGCGCGCTGGTACAAGCCCGTGGTGTGCTCGAGGCTGCGCAGCTCGCTTTGCACGTCGTCGAGCAGGCGCCGCTCGATGGCCAGCGTCAGGTGGTAGCGGCTGCGCGTCGGCAGCGCCAGCGAGCGGAAGTGCGCGGCACACAACTCCCGGTACAGCGACATCGACTCGACCATGGTTGCCGCGTCGACGCCGACCAGGGCATGGGCGCGGCCCAGGCGCTCGGCGCGGCGCGCGATGGTCGCCGCGTCGGTCGACGGGTCGAGCAGGAAGCACAGGTGCCTGGACTGCGCCGCGCGCAGCGCGCTCATGTCGTCGACGCCCAGCGCGCGCAGGATGGGCCCCGACACGCGCTCGTCACCCAGCCGGGCGTAGAAGTCGTCGACGAACCCGGCCGACATCGCATGCAAGCCGGGCTGCACCGCGGCCAGCAGGGCGCGGGCGTCGTCGCCGTAGGGGTCGAACGGAGCTTCAGGCGCCTCGGCGTCGCCGGCGCTGCTGCTGCACTGCCACCACTGCGTGCGCGTGGCCTTGTTCGCCTTGGCGCGGTACATCGCCGCGTCGGCCAGCCGCAGCAGCGCGTCGCCGTCGCCCGCGTCGGCGGGGAACAGCGCCAGCCCCATGGTCATGCCGACTTCGGCGCGCTGCCCGTCGCCGAGGTCGAAGGGCGACTCGACGACGCCGTGCAGGCGGTGCGCGATCGCGGCCAGCTGCTCGCGCGCGCCGCGCGGATCCAGGCCTTCGAGCACGACGGCGAACTCATCGCCCCCGAGCCGGGCGATCATGTCGCTTTGCCGGCGGCGCTCGTCGAAACGGCGTGCGACCTGCTGCAACAACGCGTCGCCCGCTTCGTGCCCCCAGCGATCGTTCACCGGTTTGAAGTCGTCCAGGTCGATGACGCCGACGGCGAGCGCATCGCCGTTGCGCTCGGCGCGTGCCAGCGCCATGGTGAGCTGCTGTTCGAGCGCCAGGCGGTTCGGCAGCCCGGTCATCGAATCGTGCGTCGCCAGGTGCTCGAAGCGCGCCTGCATGGTGTGGCGCTCGGTGACGTCGAGAAACGCCCACACCGTGGTCGAAGCGTCGCGTGTGCGCGCGTCGGACACGATCTTGCCGGCCAGGTCGGCGATCAGCACGCTGCCGTCGCGCCGACGCATGCGCACCCCCTGCACGAACGCGCTGCCTTCGGCGCTCAGCTGCGGGTACGCGGCGCCGACGCGTTCGTACTCGTCGTCGGACGCGTACGCGACGCGAAACGACACACCGTCGAGCTGCGCGGCGTCGGCGTAGCCCAGCATCTGCGCGAAACGCTGGTTGGCGCGAAGGACTCGGCGATTGGTCGCCAGCGCGACGCCGACCAGGGCGTTGTCGAGCAGCGTCGACTGCATGGCCACCAGGCGGCGCTGTGCGCCCAGCAGCGCGGCGATGCGCCAGATCACCGCGGCCAGCAGCAGCATGGTCGCCAGCTCGAAACCCCAGCGCGGCGGAGCCTGGCGCCAATACGCGTCGCGCGCCAGCGCACGCGGCCAGCGCACGCCCACGCGCAGCGCGAAACCCGGCATGGGCGCCGAAATCGCGCCGTACCCGGGGTCCGCGACCGGAGCCGCGTCGGCGTCCTCCAGCCGCGCCGACCAGGGCGCTCCGGGCGCGCCCGCCAGCAGCGCCGCGGTCGGGATCGCCGCGCCGAGCGCGAAGGCGGCGCGCACGCCGTGCAGGCGCAGGCGCAGCAGCAGTTCGTGCCCGCCGTGACGGCCGCGGATCCGCGGCCCGAGCAACAGGTCCGGATGCCCCGGCAGCGACTTGAAACGCGATGCGGCGCGCGGCGCGCCGACGTGCACCCCACGCTGGTCGATCCACTGCAGGGTCCGCCCGTCGGGCGCCACGAGGCCGAACGCGGCGATCCCGCGCGCGCGGGTCAGGTCGTCACGCAGGCGTTGCATCGCCTGCGCCGCGGTGAGCCGCGCGCGTCCATCGTCCAGTGTGGCCGCAGCCAGCCGCAGGGCGCCGATTTGCGCCTGCAGCCGCTCAGCCGCCTGGGTCGCCAGTTCGTGCGCGGCCTCGCCTGCCTGCTGCGCCGCGCGCGCGTTCGCCTGGCGCCATCTGCCGTACTCCGCCCACGGCCCCCAGACTCCGATCAGCAGCAGCGGCAGCGACAACAGCCACAGTTGCCGGCGCGGCAAGGCCAGCACGTCGCCGAGGCCGATCGCCGCGGCCACGCGGTGTGTCCAGTGTTCTGTGGTCTTGCCCATGGAATCGACGTGCGGCCCTGCCCGCTTGGCGCGCGCACTGGCCGCACATCCGCGGCAGTATCGGCGCAGCGGTCGGGCGCGGGTTTGATCTGGCGCAAGCCGCTCGGAGTGAGTCGGCACACGGAGCCGCGCGGGGCGGCTCCGTGTGCCCGCCTCACTCCCACTCGATGGTGGCGGGGGGTTGGACGAG
>JAJZHS010000061.1 GCA_021798395.1 Pseudomonadota bacterium | reverse complement strand
GTCAGCGATTTTGTCGATCGGCGGGTAGCACAGGCCCTGGTCCGAGCAGCCCTGGTACGTGACCTTCAGCTTGAAATGCGCCGGAGCCGCGGCCACCGGCAGGGTGACGACGACCTGGTGCCGGTAATGCGCCACGACGTGGCCGAGGTTGGGGTCGAACTTGCGATGCGCCGGCGGGAAGCCGATGGTGCCGAGCTTGACCGCCGGATCCTGCGGCGTGAAATGGAAGCGCTCCTGGTACAGGTAGTAGCCATCGGCGATATCGAAGCGCAGCGCCAGGGTCCTGGCGTCGCGGACCGCGGCGTGCACGCGGAACGCCACGTCGGGGTCGAGGAACTTGCCCTGCTGCGCCGACGCCAGCGGCGCGGCGAACAGGAGCGCGCAGGCGCAAGCGGCGCGCAGCAGCATCTGGAGGATCGACTTCATCACGGCTTCGGGCGGGATCGCGACACGGAACGGCTGCCGGGCGGACGCCCGGCAGGGGTTAAATATAAGTCCAACGCAATATCGATGTGGCCGGCCCCAAAGCACAAGCCCGCCGGCGACCTCGGGTCGGCGGCGGGCCTGCCGGTGCGTCGCGCGGCTTACTCGGCGGCCTTGTCCAGGCCGGCTTCGACGTCGGGACGATCGACGAGTTCGACCAGCGCCATCGGCGCATTGTCGCCGACGCGATAGCCGAACTTCAGGATGCGGGTATATCCGCCCGGGCGGGTCTTGTAGCGTTCGCCGAGTTCGCCGAACAGCTTGACCACCGAGTCGCGATCGCGCAGGCGGTCGAACGCCAGCCGGCGGTTGGCCAGCGACGGCTTCTTGCCCAGGGTGATCAGCGGCTCGACGACGCGGCGCAGTTCCTTGGCCTTCGGCAGCGTTGTCTTGATCGCTTCGTGGGCGATCAGCGAGTTGGCCATGTTGCGCAGCATCGCGAGCCGGTGGCTCGAGGTGCGGTTGAGCTTGCGCAGTCCGTGTCCGTGACGCATGGTGCTTTCCTTTCGTTATCAGTTGGGCCAGCCGTGTCAGGTACTGGCCGTTGCACAGGCGCCGCGGCGTGCCGCGGCGCGGGTCGGGGGCGCCGGCTTCAGCCGACGCGCCCTTCGAGCTCGGCCGGCGGCCAGCTCTCGAGCTTCATGCCCAGCGTGAGGCCGCGCGCGGCGAGCACTTCCTTGATTTCGTTGAGCGACTTGCGGCCGAGGTTCGGCGTCTTCAGAAGCTCGGTCTCGCTGCGCTGGATGAGGTCGCCGATGTAGTAGATGTTCTCGGCCTTCAGGCAATTGGCCGAGCGCACCGTCAGCTCCAGGTCGTCGACCGGGCGCAGCAGGATCGGGTCGAACTGCTGGCTCGCCGCCGAGCCGCCGGCCTCGAGCGCCTTTTCGGCGCCTTCCAGGCTGGCGAACACCGACAGCTGCTCGACCAGGATGCGCGCCGAGGTGCGGATCGCCTCTTCGGCGCTGACCGAACCGTTGGTCTCGATTTCCATGACCAGCTTGTCGAGGTCGGTGCGCTGCTCGACGCGCGCGTTCTCGACCGCGTAGCTGACCCGCCGCACCGGCGAGAACGACGCGTCGAGCACGATGCGCCCGATGATCTTGCCGCCTTCGTCGGCGTAGCGCCGCAGGTTGCCGGGAACGTAGCCGCGGCCCTTCTCGACCTTGATCTGCATGTCGAGCTTGCCCTGCTGCGACAGGTGGGCGATGACGTGCTCGGGGTTGATGATCTCGACGTCGTGCGGAGTCTGGATGTCGGCGGCGGTGACCACGCCCTCGCCTTCCTTGCGCAGCGACAGCGTGACCTCGTCGCGGTTGTGCAGCTTGAAGACCACGCCCTTGAGGTTCAGCAGCACGCCGATGACGTCTTCCTGAAGTCCGTCGACGACCGAGTACTCGTGCAGCACGCCGTTGATGCTGACTTCGGTCGGCGCGTACCCGACCAGCGACGACAGCAGGACGCGACGCAGCGCGTTGCCGAGGGTGTGGCCGTAGCCGCGCTCGAACGGTTCGAGCGTGACTTTCGCGCGCAGCGGACCGAGCGCCTCGACCTGGATGGATTTGGGACGCAGCAATGCGGTTTGCATGGTATTCCTCTCAAGACCCTCCGCTCGTTACACGGATAAGGCTGATGGCAAAAAAGGGCCCGCAGGCGCGCGAGGCGACAGCCCCAGCGCGCCAGGCGCCCGTGTCAACGCGAATAGAGTTCGACGATCAGCGACTCGTTGATGTCGCTGGCGTATTCGTCGCGGTCCGGAACTTTCTTGAACACGCCTTCCATCTTCGACGCATCGACCTGGACCCAGGCCGGGAAGCCGTTGCCTTCGGCCAGCTTGAGCGCGTCGATGATGCGCAGCTGCTTCCTGGCCTTGTCGCGCACCGCCACGGTCTGCCCGGGCGTGACCACGGCCGACGGGATGTCGAGCACCGCGCCGTCGACGACGATTCCGCGGTGGCCGACCAGTTGGCGCGCTTCGGCGCGGGTCGACGCGAATCCCATGCGGTAGACGACGTTGTCCAGGCGCGACTCGAGCAGGGTCAGCATGTTCACGCCGGTGTTGCCGCGGATGCTCTGCGCGCGCTCGTAGGTGCGGCGGAACTGCTTTTCGAGCATGCCGTACATGCGCTTGACCTTCTGCTTCTCGCGCAGCTGCACCGCGTAGTCGGACTGCCGGGCGCCGCTGGTGCGGCCGTGCTGCCCGGGCTTGGTGTCGAACTTCGCCTTCGATTCGATGCCGCGACGCGCGCTCTTCAGGAACAGGTCGCTGCCTTCGCGGCGGGAGAGTTTGGCCTTCGGGCCGAGATAACGTGCCACTTCGTCGTTTCCTTGTCAGTCTGCCGCGGAACCACTCCCGCGGGAGCCTGGGCGCGCATGCACCCCCAGGCAGTGGGCTTGGCCGCCGCGCAACACGGCTGCCGGTGAAATCCGCGTCAGATGCGGCGGCGCTTCGGCGGCCGGCAGCCGTTGTGCGGCACCGGGGTGACGTCGGCGATCTGCATCACCTTGATGCCCAGGCCGTTGAGCGCGCGCACGGCCGACTCGCGGCCCGGACCCGGACCCTTGATGCGAACCTCGAGCTGCTTGATGCCGCATTCGATGGCCTGGCGCCCGGCGTTCTCGGCCGCGACCTGGGCCGCGAACGGGGTCGACTTGCGCGAGCCCTTGAAGCCCTGGCCGCCGCTCGACGCCCACGACAGCGCGTTGCCCTGGCGGTCGGTGATGGTGATGATGGTGTTGTTGAACGACGCGTGCACGTGCGCGATGCCGTCCGCGACGTTCTTGCGGACTTTCTTGCGACCGCGCTGCGCCGATCCCTGAGTCGAACTCTTAGCCATGGTGGATTCCTTCCGTGCTTATTTCTTCAGCGCCGCCGCGCCCTTGCGCGGCCCCTTGCGGGTGCGGGCGTTGGTGCGGGTGCGCTGGCCGCGAACCGGCAGGCCGCGACGGTGGCGCATGCCGCGGTAGCAGCCCAGGTCCATCAGGCGCTTGATGTTGATCGACACCTCGCGGCGCAGATCGCCTTCGATCACGTACTGACCGACCTGCTCGCGCACCTTCTCGAGCTCGGCGTCGGTGATGTCCTTGACCTTGGTCGCGTAGGCGATGCCGGCGGCGTCGCAAATCTTGCGCGCCGTCGTGCGACCGATGCCATAGATCGCAGTCAGGCCGATCTCGGCGTGCTGCTGCGGCGGAATGTTGATACCAGCGATACGGGCCATTTGATTCCTCGGTTCAGATTAAGAGGCCTCAACCCTGACGCTGCTTGTGGCGCGGGTCGCTGCAGATCACGCGCACGACACCGTGGCGGCGGATGATCTTGCAATTACGGCACATCTTCTTGATGGACGCACTAACTTTCATCATTTACCTCTGTTTTATTTGGCACGGAACACGATCCGCGCACGCGTCAAATCGTAGGGCGTCAGTTCGACCGTGACCTTGTCGCCCGGCAGGATCCGGATGTAATGCATGCGCATCTTGCCGGAAATATGCCCAAGCACGTTGTGACCATTCTCCAGCCTGACCCGGAACGTCGCATTCGGGAGGTTTTCGACGACCTCCCCCTGCATCTGAATGACATCGTCCTTCGACATCGTGCCCCCGCGCTTCAGCGTAGCGTCATGCCACCCTTGAAGTTGGATCGCTTGAGCAGCGCGTCGTACTGGTGCGACATTGCGTAGGCTTGCACCTGCGCCATGAAGTCCATGGTCACGACGACGATGATCAGCAGCGACGTGCCGCCGAAGTTGAACGGCACATTGTATTTCAGCACCAGGAATTCGGGCAGCAGGCAGACCAGCGTCACGTACAGCGCGCCGGCCAGCGTCAGCCGCATCAGGATCTTGTCGATGTAGCGCGCGGTCTGATCGCCGGGGCGGATGCCGGGGACGAAGCCGCCGCTCTTCTTCAGGTTGTCGGCTGTCTCGCGGCTGTTGAACACCAGCGCGGTGTAGAAGAAGGTGAAGAACACGATCGCCGCGGCGTACAGCGCGACGTAGATCGGTTGCCCCGGAGACAGCAGCGCGGCGATGTCCTTGAGCCAGCCCATGCCCTTGCTCGAGCCGAACCAGTTCACCGCAGTGGCCGGCAGCAGGATGATCGACGAGGCGAAGATCGGCGGGATCACGCCCGACATGTTGAGCTTGAGCGGCAGGTGCGACGACTGTCCGCCGTAGACCTTGTTGCCGACCTGGCGCCGCGCGTAGTTGACCAGAATGCGGCGCTGGCCGCGTTCGACGAACACGACGAACCAGGTCACCGCGATGACGATGGCCAGCACGAACAGCGACACCAGGACGCTCATCGCCCCGGTCTGCACCAGCGACAGCAGGCCGCCGAGCGCGTTCGGCAGGCCCGATGCGATGCCGGCGAAGATGATGATCGAGATTCCGTTGCCCAGGCCCCGCTCGGTGATCTGCTCGCCGAGCCACATCAGGAACATCGTTCCCGCGGTCAGGCTGACGACGGCGTTGAACGTGAAGCCGAGCCCGGGATGGATCACCAGCCCCTGCGACGCGCTCAGCGCGACCGAAATCCCGATCGACTGGAACACGGCCAGCGCCGCGGTGAAGTAGCGCGTGTACTGGGTGATCTTGCGCTGCCCGGACTGGCCTTCCTTCTTCAGCACCTCCATCGACGGCACGACGTAGGTCAGCAGCTGCATGATGATCGACGCCGAGATGTAGGGCATGATGCCCAGCGCGAACACCGTGAAGCGCGACAGCGCGCCGCCGGAGAACATGTTGAACAGACCGATGATCCCCGACGCGTTGCTGTTGAACAGCTTTTGCAGTTGCTCCGGATTGATGCCCGGCACCGGGATGTGCGCCCCGATGCGGTACACCACAAGAGCGCCCAGCAGGAAAAGCAGGCGCTTCGTCAGATCGCCGTACTTTCCGCCGCCGAGAGTGCTCGATGGACTGGCCATGGCCCGTTCCCGTCGTCAGGCCTGCGCCGCGTCGACGACGCTGCCGCCGGCGGCTTCGATCGCGGCGCGCGCGCCGGCCGTGACGCCGACGCCCTGCACCGTGAACGCGCGCTCGACCTTGCCCGACGCGAAGATCTTCGCGCTGGTGGCGATTTCGGGAATCAGGCCGGCGGCCTTCAGGCTCAGCAGGTCGACCTGGCCGTCGGCCACCAGGGCCAGCTCGCTCAGCCGGACTTCGGCCTTGAACTTGGCCGTCGGCGACTTGAAGCCGCGCTTGGGCAGGCGACGCTGCAGCGGCATCTGGCCGCCTTCGAAGCCGACCTTGTGGTATCCGCCGGCGCGCGACTTCTGACCCTTGTGACCGCGCCCGGCGGTCTTGCCCAGGCCTGAGCCGATCCCGCGGCCGACCCGCTTGGACGCGTGGGTCGAGCCTTCGCCCGGTTGAATGGTGTTGAGTTGCATGGTGATTTACTCAGTTGACGAGCCGAAGGCGGCGGATCAGCCGACGACCTTGACCAGGTAGTCGACCTTGCGGATCATGCCGCGCACCGCCGGCGTGTCCTCGAGCACGCGCTCGTCGTTGAGCCGGCGCAGGCCGAGGCCGCGCACCGTGTCGCGGTGGTCGGAGCGGGTGCCGATCACGCTGCGCACCAGCTTCACCTTCACTTGCTTCTTGTCCTGTTCCATGGCGGGCTCACCCAAGAATTTCTTCGACGCTCTTGCCGCGCTTCATCGCGATCTCGGCCGGAGTGCTCAGACGCGACAGACCGTCGAGCGTGGCGCGCACCATGTTGTACGGGTTGGTCGAGCCGTGGCTCTTGGCCACGACGTCGGTGATCCCGACGACTTCGAAAATCGCGCGCATCGGCCCGCCGGCGATGATTCCGGTACCGGCCGGCGCCGGGTGCATGGTCACGTCGGACGCGGCGTGGCTGCCGTGCACCAGGTGGTGCAGGGTGCCGCTCTTGAGCTTGACGCTGATCATGTTGCGCCGGGCCTGGTCCATCGCCTTTTGCACCGCGACCGGAACTTCGCGCGCCTTGCCCTTGCCCATGCCGACCTTGCCGTCGCCGTCGCCAACCACCGCCAGCGCGGCGAAGCCGAGGATGCGACCGCCCTTGACGACCTTGGTCACGCGGTTCACCGCGATCATCTTCTCCTTCAGCCCGTCGTCGCGAGCTTCCGGGTTCATCTTTGCTTGGATCTTGGCCATCTCGTCCTCAGAATTTCAAACCGGCTTCGCGCGCCGCCTCGGCCAGCGCCTTGACGCGGCCGTGGTACTGGAAACCGGCGCGATCGAACGCGACCTGCTCGATGCCGGCGGCACGAGCCTTCTCGGCGATGCGACGGCCGACGATCTGCGCGGCGCCGACGTTGCCGCCGTTGCCCTGCAGCTGCTGGCGCACTTCGGTCTCCATCGTCGACGCGGTCATCAGCACGCGCGCGCCGTCGCCGGATACGATCGACGCCGAGATGTGCGCATTGCTGCGGTGGACCGACAGTCGAGTGGCCTCGAGGCGCGCGATGCGCGCGCGCGTGGCCTTGGCGCGACGCAGACGGGTTTGTTTCTTGGTCAGCATCTCACAGCCCCTTATTTCTTCTTGGTTTCCTTGATCACCACGACTTCGCCCACGTAGCGCACACCCTTGCCCTTGTAGGGCTCGGGCGGGCGGATCGCGCGAATGTCGGCGGCGAACTGGCCCACCAGTTGCTTGTCGGCGCTCTTGAGCACCAGCTCGGTCGGCGTCGGCATTTCGGCCTTCACGCCGGCGGGCAGGTCACGCACCACGGGATGCGAGAAGCCCAGCGTCAGATTGAGCTTGTTGCCCTGCACCTGCGCACGGTACCCGACTCCGACCAGCTGCAGCCTCTTCTCGAAGCCCTGCTCGACACCGGTGACCATGCCGGCGACCAGCGCGCGGTACGTCCCCGACAAAGCGTGGGCCTCGCGGCTGGCGTCGGTCGGAACGAAGGAGATGGCACCGTCGTTGAGCGCGACCTTGACCAGCGGGTGCAGCGCACGCTGCAAGCTGCCCTGCGCGCCCTTGACGGCGATTTGCTCGGTACCCAGCGTCACTTCGACGCCCTTGGGCACCTTCACGGGATTCTTGGCGACTCGAGACATCGTCGGCCCTCAATTAAGCGACATAGCAAAGGACTTCGCCGCCGACGCCGACCTGGCGCGCCTTGCGGTCGGTCATCACACCCTTGGGCGTCGAGACGATCGCCACCCCGAGGCCGTTCATGACCTGCGGGATCGCGTCGCGGCCGCGGTAGATGCGCAGGCCGGGACGGCTGACGCGCTCGATGCGCTCGATCACCGGTCGCCCGGCGTAGTACTTCAGCGCGATCTGCAGGTCGGCCTTGCCGCCGTCGCGCAGCAGCTCGAAACCGTCGATGTAGCCCTCGTCGCGCAGCACCGCGGCGATCGCGGTCTTCAGCTTCGACGCCGGCATCCTGACGGTCGCCTTGTCGACCATCTGCGCATTGCGGATACGCGTCAGCATATCGGCGATGGGATCACTCATGCTCATAGAAAATTTCTCCAGTGAGTTCCGGCAGCCGATTTACCAGCTGGACTTAGTGACCCCGGGAATTTCCCCCCGGAAAGCCAACTCACGAATCTTGTTGCGGGCCAGACCGAACTTGCGGAAGGTGCCGCGGGGGCGGCCGGTCAGCGCGCAGCGCTCGCGCAGCCGGGTCGGGCTGGCGTTGCGCGGCAGCTGCTGCAGCTCCAGGCGCGCGGCCATCTGCTCGTCGTGCGACTTGCTCGAATCGGCGATCACGGCCTGCAGCGCGGCGCGCTTCGGGGCGTACTTCGCGACCAGCTTCTCGCGCTTGGCTTGACGGTTGATCAGGGACAGCTTGGCCATGGCGATTCTCAGTTCTTGAACGGGAAACGGAACGCGGCGAGCAGAGCCTTGCACTCGTCGTCGGTCTTCGCGGTCGTCGTGATGCTGATGTTCAGGCCTCGCAGCGCGTCGATCTTGTCGTACTCGACTTCCGGGAAAATGATCTGTTCCTTGACGCCGATGTTGTAGTTGCCGCGGCCGTCGAACGCGCGGCTCGACACCCCGCGGAAGTCGCGCACCCGCGGCAGCGCCACGGTGATCAGGCGGTCGAGGAATTCGAACATGCGCGTGCCGCGAAGCGTCACGGTGCAGCCGATCGGCATGTTCTCGCGCACCTTGAACGCGGCGATGGCCTTGCGGGTGCGGGTCACGACCGGCTTCTGGCCGGCGATCTTGGTCAGGTCGCCGACCGCGTTGTCGATGATCTTCTTGTCGGCCACGGCCTCGGACACGCCCATGTTGAGCGTGATCTTGGTCAGGCGCGGAACTTCCATCACCGACTTGTAGCCGAACTTCTTCACCAGGTCGGGGACGACCTGTTCCTTGTAAACGTCTTGCAAGCGCGACATATCGGCCCCTTAAACCTTGATCTCTTCGCCGCTGGAACGGAACACCCGCACCTTCTTGCCGTCGCCGAGAGCGCGCACGCCGACACGGTCGGCGCGGCCGCTGGCCGGGTTGAAGATCGCCACGTTGCTCTGGTGGATCGGCAGTTCCTTCGACACCACGCCGCCGGGCTGGTTGACCATCGGGTTCGGGCGGGTATGGCGCTTGGCGACGTTGACGCCCTCGACGATCAGATGCTCGGCACCGCTGCGTGCCAGAACTTTCGCGCGGCGCCCCTTGTCGGCGCCGGTGATGACGATGACCTCGTCACCTTTGAGGATTTTCTTCATGGTCGACCTCTTACAGCACTTCGGGCGCGAGGGAAACGATTTTCATGAACCGCTCGCCGCGCAGTTCGCGCGTGACCGGCCCGAAAATACGGGTGCCGATTGGCTCGAGCTTGGCGTTGAGCAGCACCGCCGCGTTGTTGTCGAACTTGATCAACGAGCCGTCTGCGCGACGCACGCCCTTCGCGGTGCGCACGACGACTGCGTTGAACACTTCGCCTTTCTTCACGCGACCACGCGGGGCGGCTTCCTTGATGCTGACCTTGATGATGTCGCCGATGCCGGCGTAACGCCGCTTCGAGCCGCCGAGCACCTTGATGCACATAACGCTTTTCGCGCCGGTGTTGTCGGCAACATCCAGCCTAGATTGCATCTGAATCATGTGGAATCCTGGAAATCTGGAATTCTTCTCCCAACTTGCAGGCGTTCGCCCTCAGGCGTGCCGGCAGTCTTGGGCCCCGGGAATGGGATGAAAGGCGCCCTAGGGCGCCGAACTGCATATTTTCATGCGCAACGCAGCTTGTTGTCAAGCTGCGTTGCGCGGGTGCCAAACCGCGCGCCGGGTCAGACCAGGCGCGACTTCTCGAGCAGCCGGGTCACGATCCAGCTCTTGGTCTTGGAGATCGGGCGCGACTCGGCGATCTCGACCAGGTCGCCGAGGTGGTACTGGCCGCCCTCGTCGTGCGCGCTGTACTTCTTCGAGCGCACGATGTACTTGCCGTACAGCTCGTGCTGCACGCGGCGCTCGACCAGCACGGTGACGGTCTTCGCGCGCTTGTCGCTGACCACCCGGCCGGTGAGCGTACGGGTCAAACCTTCGGTCGCAGCCATCACGCCTCCTGTTGCTGACGAATCAGCGTCCGCACGCGCGCGATGTCGCGACGCACCTTGCGGAGCTGGCTGGTGTTTTGCAGTTGCTGGGTGGCCTTCTGCATCCGCAGGCCCATGTGCGCCTTGAGCAGCGCGTCGAGCTCGGTCTGCAGGCCGGTCTTGTCCAGTTTGCGCATTTCTTCGAGATTCATGCTCTCACCTCAAATGCCGAAGCGGCGGCCGACGAACGTGGTGCGGAACGGCAGCTTGGCCGCGGCCAGCTCGAACGCCTCGCGCGCCAGCTGCTCGGGAACGCCGTCGATTTCGTACAGCACTTTGCCCGGGGTGATTTCCGACACGTAGTACTCGGGGTT
>JAJZHS010000060.1 GCA_021798395.1 Pseudomonadota bacterium | reverse complement strand
GCGACATCGTGCGCGACGACACGCACGGCACGCTGTTCCACGTCGCGCGCGCCGTCGTGTCCGCCGACGGCGCGCGCGTCGCGCTGACGCTGCGCCAGCTCACGGCGCTGCGCCGCGCCCACCCGCAGGGCCTGGCCGGGTCCGCCGCGGCGGCGTCCCAGGCGCGCGACGACGGCGCGCGCTTCCACGCCGGCGTGCTGCTCGACGCCGACCGCGGCCGGTTGACCTTCCAGATCGCGCGCTGCGCCTACCCGGCGACGCGCCGGATGCGTGCCGCGATCGACCAGGGCGCGACCCGACTGGCGCTGCTCGACTGCGCCGCGCGCGTCGCGGCGCGGCCCGACGTGGCGCGCAGCGGCGACTGGCTGCTCGCCAACGCGTCGACCGGCAATCCGGACCTGGCCGGATTCGCGCCCTACACCCCGATCAGCGCGGTCGTCGCCGACGGCATGCTGCTGGGCAAGGCGGCGCTGTTCGAGCACCGCGGCGAAGCTCCGCTGATCGTCCGCTCAGGCCTCGGCGCCGCACCCTGAGTCGCCGGCCTCGCGCGGCGTTGCGGCAGCCGGGTCCGCGGACGCGCGCGCCAGCGGCTCGATGACCTGCAGCAGGGTCGCGATCAGACTGTCGCGCGACGCCGCCGAGGTGAAGATGTGGTCCGCCTGCGGAACCACGACGACCTGGATCGCGCCGCTGTCGAGGCAGCGCCTGGCCTCGCCGCCGCCTTCGGCGGACAACACGTCCATCGCGCGGTCGTGCGCGCCCAGCACGATGGTCAGCTTGCGGCCGACGCGCTGCAGTTGCTGCAGGTCGACTTCGGCGCGCGGCACGCCGGTCGCGCGCTGGGCGCGCGGACGGCCGCCGGGCAGCCGCAGCCCCGCGAGCCGGCGCAACAGCCGCTTGCGGTAGTCCTGCACGGTCCAGACCCAGTGCATGCGCAAGCCGAGCAGTTCGAGCACGCTGCCCACGCGCCGCAGCCGCAACCTGCCGATGAAACTGCGGGTGTCGGTCGCGCGCGCCTGCTCCGCGGTGTCGCCCAGGACGTGGAATTCGAACGGGTTGATCAGCAGCGCGGTCGGCATGACGATGCCGCGCTGCGCCTCGAGCGCGAAACGCAGCGCGTGGGTCGCGCCCGACGACAGCCCCAGCGGGATCCAGCGATTGCCGCCCAGCCGTCGCTTCAGCGCGTCGATGGCGCAGTCGAGATCGGCACCGGCCCCGGTCTGGTAGGGATGGTTCTCCTGCGCGACGCCCAGATACGCGCTGTCGCCGAGGCCGCGCAAATCCATCCGCAGCGAACTGACGCCAAGGCGCGTGATTGCGCGGGCTATTTTCACATATAAATTTCCGGGCCCCGTGTGGTGGTCGGATCCAGCATTCAACATGATCACCACGGGCGTTTCGGGGCGATGCCCGCCCTCCGGCACGCACAGCATTCCAAACAGCCGTCCGGACGCGCCGAAGGCCATCGGCCATTCTTCGAATCCGCACCCGCGCAAGGCCCCGGCCGAAAACGCCCAGACTGCCTCGCCGCGGTCCGGCGCGGGCCTCGCGTCGATCCACGCGGATGATTCCGCGAGCCAGCTTCGAAGGTTCTCGATCGCGGCTTCCGGGATTTCCGTGAAAATGCACTCGCACAGCATGCGCAAATAGCCCGGAACCGCCTGCACCGTGGTTTCCGCGACCTTTCCGCGCACAATCCGCTCGAGCTGCTCGTCGGGCGTCGCGTCGTCGCGGCAGACGACCAGTGCGCGCGCCACCCCGGTCAAATCGAAATCATCGGCCGAAATCGCCTGAATCGCGTCGAGCGTATCCCGCGCCACGCAGAAACCGGCGATCTCGACGTATTGGTCTTCCTGGCGCGGCGCGTAGCCGGCGAGCATGGCCATGGCCCGCAATTCGCGGACGTACTTCCGCCCGATCCCGCTCGGGAACCACAACGCCAGCTGCGACAGCCCCGCACGCCGCGCAGCGAGGCACGCCAGGACGGCTCCGAAGCGCACCCCGACCGCCGCGACCCGGGCGCACCCGCTCGCGCTGCGCGCCAGCGCGCCAGCGGCTTCGATCGCCTGCACCCACTGCTGCAGACTGCCCCGGTCGTGTTCCGAATGCGCGGCGTCGCCGGTTCCCGGGTAATCGAAGAACAGATTATAAAAACCCGCCTCGGCGAGCATTTCGGCAAGATGTCGAAGGCTGCGGTGCGCATTGACCGCCTCGACCCCGAGCGGATGGCACAGGACGACCGCGGTATCGCGCTGCCGCGGGCCACGCGGCGCGTAAATCCAGCCGAAGCATTGGGCGCCGTCGTCGCCAAATACAACGGGACGCCGACGAACCCCGCTCGGCAATTCCGTCCATACCTGATCGCGGTGCGTTGCCGCTTTCTTCATCACGCCTGCCCCCGCATCGTCGGCCGATGCCGCGCCGGATCAGTTTTCCGTCCGCGCCCGTGCCATCAAGCCCGCTCCCCGGACATCAGGCCTGCGTCTGCGCCAGGGTGGCGCCAAGAATTCCGCCGCCCGATATATCCGGGATGATTCGCGCGTCGGAAACATCACGGCGCGTCGGAAACATCACGGCGCGCCTGAATACCACCGCTCAGGCAATCTAGCATAGTGCCGCCCCCCGGGCATGACATCGTGCAACATTCGAACTGATCTCAATGGTCCAAATCGCCGCCGACCAGCTCCGCCCGTGGCCGCGGCGAATCTGGAACAATGCGCGGCATGCTCGAATTCACCGTCCTGCGCCGCGACGGCGAGGCGCGCCGTGCGCGCCTGACGCTGCGTCACGGCAGCATCGAAACCCCGCAGTTCATGCCCGTCGGCACCTACGGCAGCGTCAAGGGCATGACGCCCGAGGCGCTGCTGCGCGCCGGCGCCGAAATCATCCTCGGCAACACCTTCCACCTCTGGCTGCGTCCGGGACTGGAGGTGATCGAACGCTTTGGAGGCCTGCACCGTTTCATCGGCTGGGATCGCCCGATCCTGACCGACAGCGGCGGCTTCCAGGTCTGGAGCCTGGGCGCGATGCGCACCATCAGCGAGGAAGGCGTGCGCTTCGCCTCGCCGGTCAACGGCGACCGCCTGCTGCTCACGCCCGAGATCAGCATGCAGATCCAGACCGTGCTCGACTCCGACATCGCGATGCAGTTCGACGAGTGCACGCCGTACGACGTCAGGCGCGGCACCGAGGTGCAGATCACCACCGAGGCCCAGGCGCGGGCGTCGATGGAACTGTCGCTGCGCTGGGCTGGCCGCTGCCGCGACGCATTCACCCGTCTGGGCAATCCGAACGCACTGTTCGGCATCGTCCAGGGCGGCATGTTCGAGCACCTGCGCGACGCCTCGCTCGCCGGGCTGGTCGCGCTCGACCTGCCCGGCTACGCCATCGGCGGCCTCAGCGTCGGCGAACCCAAGCCCGACATGCTGCGCGTGCTGCGGCACACCGCACCCAGGCTTCCGGCGCACAAGCCGCGCTACCTGATGGGCGTGGGCACCCCCGAAGACCTGCTCGACGGCGTCGCCGCGGGGATCGACCTGTTCGACTGCGTGATGCCCACGCGCAATGCGCGCAACGGCCACCTGTTCACGCGCTGGGGCGACCTGCGCATCCGCAACGCGCGCTTCAAGCGCGACGAGCGCCCGCTCGACCCCGATTGCGCCTGCGCGACCTGCCGCAGCTTCTCGCGCGCGTACCTGCACCACCTCGACCGCTGCGGCGAAATGCTGTTCCCCATCGCCGCCACGACGCACAACCTGCACTACTACCTCGAACTGATGCGCGGCATGCGCGCGGCGCTCGAAGCCGGTACGTTCGGCAGCTATGCAGAGCACGCGCGCGCCCAGCGGCAACGCGGAATCGACTGAAGGCTGGGTGCCGGCAGCCGCGCGCCGACCTGCCGCCGGGCGCGCGCGGCACGTTCAGGCCGCGGCTTCGCGCCGGATCCAGGCCATGCAACGCCGCGCGTACAGCGGCTCGCGCCACAGCAGCCAGCCCAGCGCGACGGCGTTGAGCAGCGCCACGCTGAGCAGCAGCCGAGGCACCGACACACCAGCGCCGAGCAGCGCGGCGCAATAGCCGGCGCACACGACCATGTAGATCGCGTTGACGATGTTGTTGGCCGCGATCACCCGCGCGCGATGCGTCGCCGGGGTGGCGTGCTGCAGCAGCGCGTACAGCGGAACGCTGTACACGCCGGCGGCGAACGACAGCCCGAACAGGTCGACCATCACCCGCCAGTGCGCGTGCGCGCGCACGAACGCGCCGACGCCCTCGAGGGCGACCGGCGGCGGCAGCGCGTGGCAGGCGAAGTACAGGTCGATGCCGAACGCGCTCATGCCCAGAGCGCCCAGCGGCACCAGGCCGATCTCGACGCGGCCGCGCGCCAGCCACTCGCACGCCAGCGACCCCAGCCCGACGCCGATCGAGAACAGCACCAGCAGCAGCGACGCCACGCCCGGATCGCCGCCGACGACGTCCTTGGCGAACGCCGGGAACTGGGTCAGGAACGCCACGCCGTAGAACCACATCCACGAGATCGCGAGCAGTGCCGACAGCACATGGCGATCGCGCGCGACCAGACGCAGGTTGCGCGCGGTTTCGCTGAACGGGTTCCAGTTGATGCGCAGTTGCGCGTCGACCGCCGGAGTCGACGGAATCGCCCGCGCGACCGCCGCGCCGGCCAGCGCCAGCGCCACGCAGCCGATCGCCGCCAGTTCCGGGCCGCGGGGCGACGCCATCAGCACCCCGCCGACCAGGTTGCCGAGCAGAATGGCGACGAACGTGCCCATTTCGGTCATGCCGTTGCCGCCGGTCAGCTCGGCCGCGCTCAGGTGCTGCGGCAGGTACGCGTACTTGGCCGGGCCGAAGACCGTCGAGTGCAGCCCCATGCCGAACGCGCACACCAGCAGCCAGCCGGTATGGCCGGAAACGAAGCCCCACGCGGCGACAAGCATGATGCCGACCTCCAGCCGCTTGACCGCGCGCATCAGCCGCGCCTTGTCCAGCTTGTCGGCGAGCTGGCCGCTGGTCGCCGAAAACAGTACGAACGGCACGATGTACAGCGCCGCGATCAGGTTGACCATCAGTCCCGGCGACAGCGCGCCGCGCGCGCCGTAGGTGACCATCACCGTGAACGCGAACTTGAACAGGTTGTCGTTCGCCGCGCCGCCGCACTGGGTCCAGAAGAACGGCGCGAAGCGGCGCTGCGCAAGCAGGGTGAACTGATTCGGGCGTGGGGAGTCTGCCATCGGGTGCGCGCGGGAGTCTGGTCCGCATGATCGCACAGCGCGACCGTGCGCAACGCGCGCATTGCCCTTTAAGCTGGCGACGTCCGCCTGCCCGGCAACCGCGACCGATGCCCGACGATCCGCCGCCCCCGCTGCGCCTGTTCTTTGCCCTGTGGCCGTATCCGGCACTGCGCGCCCGTCTGGCCGCGCACGTCGCGCTCTGGCGCTTCGCGCCGCCGGCGCGGCCGAGCGCCGCCGCGCAGCTGCACCTGACGCTGCTGTTCATGGACCGGGTGGCGCCGGAGCGGCTGCCGGCGCTGCTGGCCATCGGCGCGCGGGTGGCCGCGTCGACCCGGCGCTTCGCGTTGCTCCTGGACAGCGCGCGGGTCTGGCACGGCGGGGGAATCGCCCACCTGGCGCCGAGCGCGCCGCCGGCGGACCTGCTCGCGTTGCACGCCGCGCTGCGCGACGCAGCCGCTGCCGCCGGAGTCGACTGCGACCGCCGCGCGTTCAGCGCCCACGTCACGCTGGCGCGGCGCGCACAGGGCAGCGATCCGCCGGCGGCGTTCGCGCCGCTGCACTGGCCGGCGACCCGGCTGAGCCTGATGCAGTCGCAGCTCGGCAGCGGTCGCTACCTGCTGCGCGGCAGCTGGCCGCTGCGCTGAGCGAGCCGACGGTGCGCGCGGCGCGTCAGGGCTGCGGCAGCGCGATGCGCCCGGCCAGGTGCACCGGCACGCGCAGCATCGTCAGGCCGATTTCGGCGTCGCCGTCGAGGGTGTAGTCGACGATTCCATCGGGCGGCAGCGTGGCCAGCACCGCGAGCAGGCGACGCGCGTCGACGTCGAGCCGCAGACGCAGCACGGCGCTGCCGTGCGGCGGCAGCAGCACCGGTTGCAGGCTGTGCCCACTGGCCAGCGCGATGCCGTCAAACGCGCAGTGCAGCCGCAGCGCGTGCAGCGGCAGCGGGTAGACGTGGGGGTTCTCGAGCCGCAGCCGAAGGTCGAGCGTGGCGCCCTGGCCGTCGAGCGCGATGCGGTCGACGCCGAGCAGCCGGACCCGCGGCGCCGGCTGCGCGCGCGCCAGCGCAGTGAACAGGCACGCCCCCAGGCCGCCCGCCAGCCGCGCCAGCGCGCGCCGTCGCGGCGCGCGCTCAAGTCCCGGCATAGTCGAGCAGCGTGAACAGCCGCAGCCCGTCGGCGCGCAGCAGCCTGGAGCCGCCGAGCTCGGGCAGGTCGACGATCGCCGCGGCCTCGACGACGTCGCCGCCGAGCTTTTCGATCAACTGCTTGCCGGCGCGCATGGTGCCTCCGGTGGCGATCAGGTCATCGATCAGCAGCACGCGCTGGCCGCGTCGCAGCGCGTCGACGTGGATTTCGACCGTCGCGCTGCCGTATTCGAGTTCGTAGCTCTGCTCGACGGTGTCGAACGGCAATTTGCCCTTCTTGCGGATCGGCACGAATCCCACGCCCAGCTCGAAGGCGATCACCGCGCCGAGGATGAAGCCGCGCGCGTCGATCCCGGCGACCAGGTCCGGACGCAGCGGAGGATCCATGTAGCGGTGCACGAACTGGTCGATCAGCACGCGGAACACTCGCGGATCCTGCAGCAAAGGGGTGATGTCGCGGAACTGCACGCCGGGGCTCGGCCAGTCCGCGACGGTGCGGATGTGGCGGCGCAGGTAAGCGTCGATGTCCATGCACGTGGCTCCTCGGCGCGCCGCGTCAGCCGCGCTCGACCGGCGTGCCGAACACGTCGTCGAACGACGCGTACGACGCGGCCGACAACACCGGCAGCAGCACCAGCAGGCCCAGGCCCATCGGCACCAGCGCGACCAGCGCCACCGGCAACAGCAGCAGCGAGAACAGCGCCAGCGCGCCCAGGTTGGCCAGCGCCGCGTGCAGCGAAAGCCACACCGCGTCCCACGGCCCGGCACCGCCCAGCACGACCAGGGTGCCGACGAACCAGAACGCGATGTTGACCACGAACAGCGCGACCAGGCCGAGCAGCATCAAGCCGGCCATGCCGCCGGCCATCGCGCCGGCCCCGGCGACCAGCCCGACTCCGCCGCCGAGCACCCCGAGGGCGCCGATTCCGGCCAGGCCGACGCCCAGCGCGGAGGCGCCCAGCACGACGAACGCGATGCTGAACAAGCCGCCGAGCAGCAGTACGAGCAGCGAAGCCAGCAACAGCGTGCCGACCCGCCCGCGCCACAGCCGCGCAGAAGCGTCGAAGGTGCCGTCGGTCGCCGCCTCGGCGGCGAGCTCGTCGGGAAGCACGCGCTGCGCGGCGCGCGACCGACGCTGCAGCAACGCCGCGTAGACCGCGCCGAGCGCGAACAGCGGCACGCTGAGCCACTGCGCGAGCAGCCGACCCAGCGGCAGCATGCCCAGCAGCGCCAGCACGACGAGCAGCGCCACGCTCATCCCGACCCAGGCCATCGGCGCACGGCGGAAGCCGCGCCAGCCTTCGGCCCACCAGTGCAGCGCCCGGCCGGCGCCGACACGACGATACGTCAACGTCATCAAAAATCCCTCGGCGAAAGGTATCGGCGCATTATCGGCGTTGCGCGGCGGCGCCCACAACGACCGCGCGTCGGCGTCATGCGCCGCCCAGCAGTGCGTCTTCGGCCAGCGCCAGCGCCTCGTTGCCTCCCGACAGCACCACGGTGTCGCCGGCGGCCAGCGTCAGCTCGTCGTCCGGCGCCAGCACCTGGCCCTCGGCGCGATGCACCTGCACGATGCGCGCGCCGTGCAGCGCGAGTTCGCCGAGCGCGCGGCCGACCGCGCGCGCGCCTCCCGGAAGGGTCACCGGCCGGAGCCGGGCCTGCTCGCGCTGCGCGGCGTCCAGCGCCGCGTCGCCCACGCCGTGGTAGTAGTCGCGCAGGAGGCCGTAGCGCGCCGCGCGCACCGCGCGCAGCCGCGCCAGGACCCGCGCCAGCGGCACGCCGACCACCGCCATGGTCTGCGAGGCCAGCATCAGCGAGCCTTCGAGGACTTCGGGGACGACCTCGGTGGCGCCTGCCGTGCGCAGTTCGTCGAGCGCGCTGTCGTCGCGCGTGCGCACCACCACCGGCAAGTTCGGCGCCTGCGCGTGCACCAGCTCGAGCACGCGCAGCGCCGAGCGCTTGTCCACGTAGGTCAGCGCCAGCGCGCTGGCCCGCCCCAGGCCGGCCGCCTGCAGGCTGCTCAGCCGCGTGGCGTCGCCGTAGACCACGTTCCAGCCTCCGGCCCGGGCCTGCGCCACGCGGTCCGGGTCGAGGTCGAGCGCGACGTACGCCACGCCCTCGTCGTGCAGCAGCCGCGCCAGGTTCTGGCCGCAACGGCCGAAGCCGCCGATGACCACGTGGCGCTGGGTCTTGATCGTGCGCCGCGCGATGTCGGTCAGCTGCAGCGAGGCGCGCATCCATTCGCTGGCCACCAGCTTGAGCACGATGGCGTCGATGTGCTGCGCCAGGAACGGCGCGCCGAGCATCGACAGCACGACGGCGGCGAGCACCGGGCTGATCACCTCGGGCGGCAGCAGATGGCGCGACGCGGCCAGGTTCAGCAGCACGATGCCGAACTCGCCCGCCGGCGCCAGCCACAAGGCGCTGCGCAGCGCCACGCCGTCCGGCGTGCCGCGCAGCCGCTGCACGCCGGCGACGAGCGCGGCCTTCAGCAGCAGCGGAACGGTGGCCAGAAGCAGCACCAGCCACCACTGCGCCAGCACCAGGCGCCAGTCGAGCAGCATGCCGATGGTGATGAAAAACAGGCCGAGCAGCACGTCGCGGAACGGCCGGATATCGGACTCGACCTGATGGCGGAACTCGGTCTCGGCGATCAGCATGCCGGCGAGAAACGCCCCCAGCGCCAGCGACAGCCCGGCGAGCGACGTCAACCAGGCCAGCCCGAGGGTGATGAGCAGCAGGTTGAGCATGAACAGCTCGTCGGACTTGCGGCGCACCACCAGGCGCAGCCACGGGCGCAGCAGACGGCCTCCGGCCAGCAGGATCAGCGCCAGCATCACGGCGGCTTTCAATGCAGCCCAACCCAGCGTCATGACCAGTTGCGCCGGCGGCGACGTCAGCGCCGGAACCAGCACGAGCAGCGGCACCACGGCAAGATCCTGGAACAGCAGCACACCGATGATGTGGCGGCCGTGCTCGGATTCGAGCTCGATGCGATCGGTCAGCAGCTTGACCACGATCGCGGTCGAGGACATCGCCAGCACGCCGCCGAGCACCACGCCGTCGACCACGCCGTGGGGCCAGCTGCGCGGCGCCAGCAGGCCGAGCCCCACGCTGCAGCCCAGGGTCAACAGCATGGTGCCGCCGACCTGCGCGGCGCCGAGGCCGAAGACCAGCGAACGCATGGCGCGGATTTTCGACAGGCTGAATTCGAGCCCGATCGAGAACATCAGGAAGACCACGCCGAATTCGGCCAGATGCTCGGCCGCCGACTGGTCGTGGGAGGCGGTCAGTCCGAGCGCGTTCGGCCCGATCAGCACCCCGACCGCGAGGTACCCGAGCAGCGCCGGCAAGTGCAGCAGGCGGAACACCACCACGCCCAGCACCGCGGCGACCAGATACGTCAGGACGAGTTCGAGACCGCTCATCGGCGCAGCATAAGGCAGCGCGCGGGCTCAGGGCATGCGGCTGACCATCACGACATCGCGCCAGGCGTTGAATTGCTGCCAGACCACCGTCAAGCCGCCGGCCGGGTCGACCGCCAGCTCGGGCAGCGTGGCCTGCACGGTGCGCCGCGGGTCCGAAAGCCGGGTCGGCGCGCCCCAGCGCGCGGTCGACGCGTCGTAGCGCGCGGCCTGCACCTGCAGCCCGTGCGGGCCGTCCTGGTACCAGGCGCAGGCGGCGTTGCCGACCGCGTCGACACCGAGCACCGGATTGCCGGCGCTGCGCTGCGCGACCGCGTCGAGCCGCCGGATCGCGCCCCAGCGGTCCGCGGCAGCGTCCAGCCGGCGCGCGACGATGCGGCTGCGCACGCGTCCCTGCTGCCAGACCGCGAACAGGTCGCCGACGGCGTCGAACGCCAGCACCGGGTCGCTGGCGTGCGGCCCCGACAGCCGCCGCGCCGGCGGCGCGCGCAGCCGGGCGACGAAGCGGCGCACGCGCACGCTGCCGTCGCGAACCCAGGCCAG
>JAJZHS010000059.1 GCA_021798395.1 Pseudomonadota bacterium | reverse complement strand
CCGCGCGACGACACCTCGCTGCTGCGGGTGGTCAACTTTCCGGCGCGCGGCATCGGCGCGCGCACCCTGGAGCAGCTGCAGGACGCGGCGCGCGCCGCAGGCAGCGCGCTGGTCGACGCCGTCGACGCGGTCGGCGGGCGCGCCGCGGCGGGCCTGCGCGGCTTCGTCGCGCTGATCGACCGCGCGCGCGCCGAAAGCGCCGCGATGAGCCTGCCCGAGCTGGTGCGCCACGTGCTCGAGGTGTCGGGGCTGCTCGAGCATTTCCGCGCCGAGCGCGACGGCCAGGACCGGGTCGAGAACCTGGAGGAACTGGTCAACGCCGCGGCCGCCTTCGTCACCCAGGAGGGCTTCGGGCTCGATGCGCGCGCGCAGCAGCACGGCGCGGCGCAGATCGACGCCGACACCGGCGAGACGCTGTCGCCGCTGGCCGCCTTCCTCGCCCACGCCGCGCTGGAGGCCGGCGACAACCAGGCGCAGCCTGGGAACGACGCGGTGCAGCTGATGACGGTGCACGCTGCCAAGGGGCTTGAATTCGACGTGGTGTTCATCACCGGGCTGGAGGAAGGCCTGTTCCCGCACGAGAACGCGATGCAGCAGGCCGACGGCGTCGAGGAGGAGCGGCGGCTGATGTACGTGGCCATCACGCGCGCGCGGCGCAGGCTGTACCTGAGCCACGCGCAAAGCCGCATCCTGCACGGCCAGACCCGGTACAACCTGCGCAGCCGCTTTTTCGACGAACTGCCCGAGGACGCGCTGAAGTGGCTCAGCCCGAAGCGCGGCGAGGCGTTGCGCCCGGCATGGTCCGGGGGGCCGACGTCGACTCCGGCTGCCGCGGCGCCCGCGGCGTTCAAGCCGGCGCGCAGCGCGTCGCGCTGGCGGGTCGGCCAGGCCGTGTTCCACGCCAAGTTCGGCGAAGGCACGATCCTGAGCCTCGAAGGGCAGGGCGACGACGAGCGCGCGCAGGTGCGCTTCACGCGCCACGGCGTCAAGTGGCTGGCGCTCGCGGTGGCCAAACTGCAGGCGGTGAACTGAGCGTGAGCGTGCGGCGGCCTGCGTCGGCCCAGCGGCGCAGGCCGGCGGCGGGGGCGGCGGGGCGACTCAGGTGCCGAGGCTTTCGGCCAGTTGGTGCAGCCAGTCGCGGCCGTGGCCGGCGGCGATCGCGCGCGCGCTGTCGACGTCCTCGTAGACCTCGAGCGTGTACGCGGTGCGGCCGTCGTTCCAGCTCAGCGACGAGCGGCGCAGCCCACCCGGGGCGTGTTCAATCTCAAGCCGGGCAAGGTGCTCTCCGACGCGGGTATTGAGCAGTTCCCGCACGTTCTGGATGGCGCCGCCAGTTTGCGCGAACTGCCATTCCCTGACGAACACCAGGGTTCCGTCGGAGCGCCTGAATACACGCGTTGCCATCACCAGCCGACCGTCTTGAAACATGTCCGGGCGGGTACCGAGGAAGGTCATCCGCGCCAGGCCCGTACGCGCCGGCACGATGCGCAGGGCGCTGTCCGGTACGCGCGCGTCGCCCGGCGCGAGCACGTCGCGATCAACATGCTGCGCGTCGCTGAGGCTCGCGTCGGATACTGTTGCGTAGCCCCGCCGATCGTCTTCCAGGCTGCGCATCGCCATCGCGCGCGCGCCCGGCGGCAGATCGTCGAGCGGCACGATGATCGCGTGTCCGCGCCGCACGCCGAGTTCGGGGTCGACCCCGGGCGGCGTGTTGCGCAGCGGAGCGACCGGCGAGATCGAGCCGGCATCCTGGGCCTGGGCCATGCCCGCGAGCAGCAGCGAAACATGGAATGCGAGCAGCAGACGTTTCATCATCGACCTCTCAATGCGCTTGGACAGGTGCCGGCGATCCGATATCGCACGACGTCGTGAAGGTTTCGGCAATCTTCCAATCCCCACCATGCTCTTTGCCCCAGTGATAACCGTGCACGCGCCCGAACCAGAATTCGGTGCCGAAATGCCCGGCATAGGAACACCAGCGATCCTGCCAGCCGCTCGTCGCGGGAGATTGCTCGACCGTATTCACGTTATGCAGCCATTTTCCCCACATGTCGTAATGCGCCGACGCGGTCCACAGCAGGCGGTGGTCCCCGACCTTGTAGGTCAGGCTTTCCTGGGTTCCGGCCACGGTGCACGAGCGGCTGACGACGTTCCAGCCCACCACGACGTAGCCGCCGGACAGAACGCCCGGATTCGCGTCCAGAAACCATTGGCACGGCACGTTGGGTTCACCCGCCGCGGCGTCGAAGCTCAAAACAGCAACGGCGATCTGGCTGATGCAGATGTGCCGAACCAGGCAATTCGATAATCGCGCATGCATCGCAAACTCCGCCGTTCCGTGAGCCAAGCCGTGAGCCAAGCCGTTGGAAACAAGTATGGGGCGGCGGGCGCGCGCCCGCAAGGCGGAATCGAAATGCCGACAAATATTCTTCCGCGACGCGCATGCGCGGCTTCCGAAACGGATTTGGGCGGTCCGCCTCGATTTTCATGCGGGGATATTGCTGAAAAAACGATGCCAAAACACCACGCGGTGTGCGGGGCGAAACCGATGCGTTCAGGACTCCGGCAGCAGGCTGCGCGCGCTGGCGTAGAACGACAGGATGAAAGCGAGCATCAGCACGATCGCCGCCGGCAGGCCGATCAGCGTCGACGCGATGCCGCCGGCGCCGGCCGCGGTGGCGAGCAGACCGAGCAGCAGCGGCACGCCGATGAACAGCGCGAACCACTGCGTGGCGTAGACGATGAACGCCGGCAGGTTGCGCAGCACGATCACCGTGCTGGTGAACAGCGCCTGCCACGGCCCCATGCCGTACCAGCTCACGAGCACCGGAGCGAGCCAGAACGCGGCCGACAAGGGGACGTAGGCCACGGTGGCGACGAGCGCGGCCTCGCGCAGCGAGGGATCGTCGCGCATGTGCGCGGCCGGCAACTGGCCGAACAGCAGCAGCCGCAGCAGCGCGCCGCCGTCGATCAGCGACGCCAGCAGCAGCACCGCGGCCACCGCGCCGACGTACAGCAGCGCCAGCAGAAGCAACTGGCGCGGCCGTGGCGCAGCCGCGCGCAAGCCGTCGAGCAGCAGCAGCGGGCTGAACGGCTGCCCGCGGTCGATCGCGCGCGACGCGGCCATGAATCCGGTGGTCGCGACCTGCACCGCGAACAGCGGCAGCACGCCGCCGAGCACCGGCACCAGCGACAGCAGCGCCACGCCCAGCACATAGGCACCGACCAGCGCCAGCGCGCGCCACGGCTGCCGAAACAGCCAGACGAAGCCCTGGCGCATCCAGAGCAGGCCTTCGCGGGCCGGAACCGTGCGCAGCAGCATGCGGCTCACGCCGGTTGCAGCGCACGCGCGCGCAGCACCCGCTCGAAATGCGTCGGATCGTGCGGCTGCAGCAGCGCGGCGTCGCGCGGCAGGTGCAGGTCGGCCAGCCGCGAGATCCAGAAGCGCAGCGCGGCGGCGCGCAGCATGTCGGGCAACAGCGCCTGCTCCAGCGGACGCAGCGGGCGCGTCTGCTGGTAGGCGGTCAGCAAGGCGTCGTGGCGTGGCGGATCGAACGCGCCGCTGGCAAGGTCGACGCACCAGTCGTTGAGCGCCACCGCGAGGTCGAACATCCAGGTGTCGACTCCGGCGAAGTACCAGTCGAACACGCCCGACAGCCGGCCGTCGTCAAACAGCGCGTTGTCGCGGAACAGGTCGGCGTGCACCGCGCTGCGCGGCAGCGCGGCGTAGTCGGGCCCGGCCTGCACTGCGATCTGGTGCGCCAGCTCGGCGCGCAGCAGCTCGGCCTGCGCCGGCTCGAGGAAGCGAAGCAGTCGGGGAACGATTCCGCGCTGCCAGTCGAGCCCGCGCAAGTTCGGCTGCTGCGGCGCGAAGTCGGCCGCGGCCAGGTGCATGCGCGCCAGGCAGGCTCCGATCTGCGCGCAGTGCTGCGGGGTCGGTTGCAGGTCGCTGCGCCCGCGCAGGCGGGTGACCAGCGCGGCCGGCTTGCCCTTGAGCGCGTGCAGCACCCGACCGCTCCGATCGGCCATCGGATCGGGCACCGGAATGTCGTGCGCCGCCAGGTGGTGCATCAGCTGCAGGTAGAAGGGCAGCTGCTGCGCATCGAGCCGCTCGAACAGCGTCAGCACATAGCGCCCGTTCGTGGTGTCGACGAAATAGTTCGTGTTCTCGATTCCCGACGCGATGCCCTGCAGCGCGGTCAGTCGGCCGAGCTCGAAGCCGGCCAGCAGGCGTTCGACGTCGGTCGCGTCGACGGGGGTGAAAACGGCCATCGGGAGTCAGCGCCGCGGAGCGGGCGTGGTCGGGGTCATTTGAAAACGCCGATGGTCCACTGCGCTTTGCCTTGCATGTGGGCCGGGTCGTTGCCGGCGGCGGCGTCGGGCGGGACGACGCGGTACGCGGGCCCGCCGTGCAGGGGCTGCACTTTGATCGACGTCGTCGCGCCGCGCACCTGGCGCTCGCGGATGCGCACCGCGCGATCCTGCGTGACGCGTTCGTGCACGACCGGTTCGGGATATTTCGGCTTCGGCTGTACGTCGTGCGGCGCGCTGGATGCAGCCAGCGCCACCGACGGGGCCAGCAGCAGGACGCGAGCGACGACATGCGGTTTCATGCCGGCGATTCTAGTCCACTGCGTCAGGGCGACGGCATCCGGCGCGGCGCGCGCACGGCAGTCGCGGCGGGGCGCCGCGCGCGCTTGCACGGCCGCGGCGACGCAGCCGGGCGGCACCACGGATAATCGCGCCCATGGGCGATTCCACTCAGCCGTTCCTGTTGCTGGTCGACGGCTCCAGCTACCTCTACCGCGCGTTTCACGCGCTGCCGGATCTGCGCGGCCCGGGCGGCGAGCCGACCGGGGCGCTGTACGGCATGGTCGCGATGCTGCGGCGCCTGCGCGAGCAATACCCGCCGCAAAGCGGTTACGTGCACGCGGCGTGCGTGTTCGACGCCCGCGGGCCGACGTTCCGCGACGCGCTGTACCCGCAGTACAAGGCGCATCGTCCGCCGATGCCCGAGGACCTGGCGCGGCAGATCGAGCCGATCCACGCCGTGGTGCGGCTGATGGGCTGGCCGCTGCTGCAGGTGCCTGGGGTGGAAGCCGACGACGTCATCGGCACCCTGGCGCGGCGCGCCAGCGCGCGCGGAATCCGCACCCTGATTTCCAGCGGCGACAAGGACCTGGCACAGCTGGTCGACGACCACGTCACGGTGGTCAACACCATGAGCAACGAGGTGTTCGACGCGGCCGGCGTGCAGGCCAAGTTCGGCGTGCCGCCGCAGCGCATCGTCGATTACCTGACGCTGGTCGGCGACGCCGTCGACAACGTGCCCGGAGTGGCCAAGGTCGGGCCGAAGACGGCGGTCAGGCTGCTCGCCAGCTACGGCTCGCTCGACGGGGTGATCGCGCACGCCGACGCGGTGGCCGGCGCGGTCGGCAACAACCTGCGCGCCGCGCTCGGCTGGCTGCCGACCGCGCGCCGGCTGGTGACCATCGACACCGCGTGCTCGCTCGACGGCCACGCGCAGGACTTCATGCGCGAGCTGCTGCTGGCGCCCGAGGACGATGCGGCGCTGCTCGACTTCTTCCAGTCGCACGGACTGAACAAATTCGTGCGCGCCATGGACGCGGCACCGACCGCCGAGCCGCCGCCGCCGGCGGTCGCCGGCAGCTACGAGACCGTGCGCGACGCCCAGGCGCTGGAGCGCTGGGCGGCGCGCGTCGAGGCCGCGGCGCTGACGGCGCTCGACACCGAGACCGATTCGCTCGACCCGCTGCGTGCGCGGTTGGTCGGGCTGTCGCTGGCGGTGACCCCGGGCGAGGCCGCGTACATTCCGCTGGCGCACGCCTACGCCGGCGCGCCGGAGCAGCTCGACTCCGCGCTGGTGCTCGGCCGCCTGCGCCGCTGGCTCGAGGATGCGGCGTGTCCGAAACTGGGGCAGAACGCCAAGTACGACATGCACGTGCTGCAAAACGCCGGCGTGCGGGTGCGCGGCTACGTCGACGACACCCTGCTGCAGAGCTACGTGCTGGAAGCGCACAAGCCGCACGCGCTCGACAGCCTGGTGCAGCGCCATCTCGGCCGCCACGACACCCTGAGCTACGAGCAGGTCTGCGGCAAGGGGGCGAAGGCGATCGGCTTCGACCAGGTCGACATCGCGCTGGCCACGCGTTACAGCGGCGAGGACGCCGACCTGTGCCTGCAGGTCCACCGGCAGCTGGCGCCGCGCATCGCCGCCGACCCCGGACTGGCGCGGATCTACGCGCTGGAGATGCGCGTGGCCGAGGTGCTGCAGCGCATCGAGCGCCACGGGGTGCTGATCGACGCCGCGCTGCTGCGCGCGCAAAGCAGCGAACTGGGCGCGAAGATCGTGCAGCTGGAAGCTCGCGCGCACGAACTGGCGGGCGGGCCGTTCAACCTCGGCAGCCCGAAGCAGATCGGCGAAGTGCTGTTCGAGCGGCTGCAGTTGCCGGTGCGCAAGAAGACCGCCGGCGGCGCGCCGTCGACCGACGAGGAGGTGCTCGAGGCGCTGGCCGAAGACTATCCGCTGCCGCGCGTGATTCTCGAGCACCGCGGCCTGTCCAAGCTCAAAAGCACCTACACCGAGAAGCTGCCGCAACTGGTCGACGAGGCCGGTCGCGTGCATACGAACTACGCGCAGGCGGTCGCGGTCACCGGGCGGCTGGCGTCGAACGAGCCGAACCTGCAGAACATCCCGGTGCGCACCGCCGAAGGCAGGCGCATCCGCGAGGCCTTCGTCGCTCCGCCGGGCTGGAGCATCGCGTCGTGCGACTACTCGCAGATCGAGTTGCGCATCATGGCCCACCTGTCGGGCGACGCGGGTCTGCTGGCCGCGTTCGCCGCCGGCGAGGACATCCACCGCGCCACCGCGGCGGAGATCTTCGGCGTCGCTCCGGCCGAAGTTCCGGCCGAGCAGCGGCGCATGGCCAAGGTGATCAACTTCGGCCTGATCTACGGCATGAGCGCGTTCGGCCTGGCGCGCAACCTGGGGCTCGAACGCGGAGCGGCGCAGACCTACATCGAGCGCTACTTCGCGCGCTACCCCGGAGTGGCCGCGTACATGGAGCGCACCCGCGAGCAGGCCGTGGCGCAGGGCTATGTCGAGACTGTGTTCGGCCGTCGCTTGTGGCTGCCCGAGATCAATTCGCCCAACGGACCGCGGCGCGCGGCGGCGGCGCGCGCGGCGATCAACGCGCCGATGCAGGGCACCGCGGCCGACCTGATCAAAATGGCGATGCTGGCGGTCGACGACGCGCTGCGCGCGCGGCGCAGCCGGGTGGTGATGCAGGTGCACGACGAGCTGGTGCTCGAAGTGGCGCCCGACGAGGTCGACTGGGTGCGCGCCGAAGTCCCGGCGCTGATGGCCGGCGTGGCCGAACTGGCGGTGCCGCTGGTCGCCGAACTGGGCATCGGGGCGAACTGGGAACTCGCCCACTGACACGGCTGTTTCCGCGGGCCCCGCGCGGGGCCCGCCGGCGCGCTTCAGCGCACGACCAGCACCGGAAGCTTGGTGTGCGACAGCACGCGCGCGGTCTGGCTGCCGAGCAGCGCCGACGTCAAGCCCCCGCGGCCGTGCGAGGACATCACGATCAGGTCGCAGCCCTCGCGCTCGGCCACCGTCAGCAAGCCGCGCCAGGCCAGGGTGTCTTCCTGCACCGCGCCGTCGCACTGCACGCCGGCCGCGGTGGCCGCGTCGACGACTTTCTTCACCGCCGAATCGGCCTCGGCGCGGATCGCCTCCTGCCAGCCTTCGATTCCGGTGGGCATGACTTCGATCGCCCCGATGTACGGATACAGGTCGATCACCGACACTGCGGTGATGCGCGCGCCGTTGAGCCGGGCCTGCTCGATGGTGATCGGAATCGCCCGCGCGGCCAGTTCGGAGCCGTCGGTCGGAATCAGGATGTGCTTGAACATCGCGTTCTCCAGAGATGGGCGGCGGCGCGCCTCAGCGCACGACCAGCACCGGGAGTTTCGAATGGGTGAGCAGCTTCTGGGTTTCGCTGCCCAGCAGCACCGCCTGCACGCCGCGCCGGCCGTGCGAGGCCATCACGACCAGATCGCAGCCCTTCTCGGCGGCCGCGTCGAGCATCGCCTTCCACGGGTGCACGTCCTCGGAAACGACGCACTCGCAGGCCACCGAAGCCGCCGTGCAGGCATCGAGCAGCGGCTGCAACGCCTGCTCGGCGGCCTTGGTCGTGCTTGCGCGATAGGCGTCGGCAGTCACCGGAACGGTCTCGGCCAGGCCCGAGTAGGGGTAGGGGTCGCTGACCGAGATGCCGACGACGGATGCGCCGAACTGGGTGGCCATTGCGACGGCCGGGGCGATGGCCTTGGCCGCCGTGGCGGAGCCGTCGACCGGAACCAGGATTTTTGTGTACACGCTTTCCTCCAAAGATTGTCGTCCGGCGAGAAATCGGTTGACGCCTACAGCTTGCGCCTGCGCCGCGCGCGCCGGTTTGATCTGGTGCAATCCACGCGCGCGATCATCCCGCAGCGTCGCCACGCGCCTGCGGACGCGCAGGGTCCGCGCACCATTCGCTCCACGAGCCCGAGTACAGCGCTGCGCCGGACATTCCGGCATGGTGCATCGCCAGCACATTGTGGCACGCCGAGACGCCCGAGCCGCATTGGTGGATGACCAGCGCCGGGCTGCGCGCGCCGAGCACCGCGCGCCATTCGGCGCGCAACGCTTCGGCCGGCTTGAAGCGCCCGTCGGCGGCCAGGTTGTCGCGGTAGAAGCGGCAGCGCGCGCCGGGAATGTGGCCGCCGACCGGATCCAGCGTCTCGCCCTCGCCGGCGTAGCGCTGCGGCGAACGCGCGTCGACCAGCAGGCGCGCGCGGCTGCGCACGTTGTCCAGCACCGCGGCGACGTCGACGGCCTCGACCAGAGGCGCCGCGGCGACGAAATCGCCGGCTTGCGCCGGCGCTTCGACGCCCGCGGTTTCGGCGCCGCCGAATTCCAGCCAAGCCTGCCAGCCGCCGTCGAGCACCGCGACGCGTTCGTGGCCGAGCCAGCGAAGCAGCCACCAGAGCCGCGCCGCGAACACGCCCTGGCTGCGGTCGTAGGCGACGACTTGCTGGCCCGCGTGCAGGCCGGCCTGCGCCAGCCGCGCGGCGAGTCGCGCGCGATCGGGCAGCGGGTGGCGGCCGTTGCCGCCGAGCGGCGGCGACGACAGGTCGTGGTCGAGGTGCAGGTGCTGCGCGCCCGGAAGATGCGCGGCGCGCCAGGCGCGCGCGCCGGCGTCCGGGTCGGCCAGGTCGTGGCTGCAGTCGAACACGCGCGCCGTGGGCAGCAGGCGCTGCAGCCCGGCGCAGTCGACCAGCGCGTCGAAGGTGTCGCGCGGGGGAGCATTCGGTGCCATCGGGAACCTCGCGGGAAGTCGCAGATGGCCGATTATCCCGCCTCGCGCCGATGCGTCGGCGCCGTGCCCCTGCTCACCGCTCGGGCATGTCGAGTTTGGCGCGGTACCAGCGATGGAAATGGCGCATGCCGTCTTCCATCGGCGACTGGTAGGGACCGGCCTCGTCGTCGCCGCGCTCCATCAGGGCGCGGCGTCCGGCGTCCATGCGCTCGGCGATTTCGTCGTCCTCGAGGCAGGTTTCCATGTACGCAGCGCGCTCGGCTTCGATGAATTCGCGTTCGAAGGCGGCGATTTCTTCCGGGTAGTAGAACGCGACGATGTTGAGCGTGCGCTGCGGCCCCTGCGGGTACAGCGCCGAGACGACGAGCACGTGCGGGTACCACTCGACCATCAGCGTCGGATACAGCGTCAGCCAGACCGCGCCGCGTTCGGGGACGACCCCCTGGCGGTAGCTCAGCAGCGCCTGCTGCCATTTGGCGTAGACCTTGCTGCCGGATGTGCGCAATGCGTCGCGGATGCCCACGGTCTGCACGCTGAACTCGGCCCCGTACTGCCAGGTCAGGTCGTCGCAGGTGACGAAGCTGCCCAATCCGGGGTGGAACGGCCCGACGTGGTAGTCCTCGAGGTAGACCTCGATGAACGTCTTCCAGTTGTAGTTGCACACGTGCTGTTCGACGTGGTCGAGCACGTAGCCGTCGAAATCGAACGCCGGGTGCCGCAGCGCGCCGAGCGCGCCGGCGAGGTCGTAGCCGTTGTCCTCGAACAGCAGTCCGTTCCAGCGCTGCGGCCGCGCGTGGCGCTTGAGGTGCAGGCAGGGATCGTCGGCGAAATGCGGCGCGCCGGCGAGTCGGCCGTCGGTCTTGTAAGTCCAGCGGTGCAACGGACAGACGATGTTGCTGCCGGTCTGCCCGCGGCCCTTGAGCATCACCGCCTGGCGGTGGCGGCAGACGTTCGACAGCAGGTCGATGCCGTCGGCGTTGCGCACCAGGATGCGGCCTTCGCCTTCCTGCGGCAGCGCGTAGTAATCGCCCAAGTTGGGTACG
>JAJZHS010000408.1 GCA_021798395.1 Pseudomonadota bacterium | reverse complement strand
ACGAAGACCGGCGCGATCAGGCCGGCGCGGGCGGCGTCGACGGCGCCGCCCAGCGACACCGCGTCGGCCGCGTGCACCACCGCCACGCGTGGCGGCTGGCGCCCGCGCAGTGCCTGCTGCGCCTGCGCCACCAGCGCGCGCAGCTTGACCCCCGGGTCGCGCAGCTCCAGCCGCGGCAGATGGGCGCGCGCCAGGCGCACCTTGGTCGTCGGCAGCAGCACCTGCGCGTCGCCTTCCACCACGGTTTCGTTGCGCTGGTTGACCACGCTGCAGCGCAAGGTTGCGCGCGGCGCGTCGCCGGCGTGCAGCGCGTCGACGGTGACCGTGGCGCGCACGCTGTCGCCGACGAACACCGGGTTCGCGAAGCGCAGGCTCTGCGCCAGGTACACGGTTCCGGGCCCGGGCAGCCGGGTGCCGAGCAGGTTCGACAGCAGCGCAGCGCTCCACATGCCGTGCGCCACCACCTGGTGAAAGCGCTCGCCGGCGGCGTACGCGGGGTCGACGTGCGAGGGGTTGACGTCGCCCGACAGCAGCGCGAACGCCTGCACGTCCTCCTGTGTGAATGTGCGCGTCAGGCTCGCGCTGTCGCCGACGTGCAACTCGGCCAGGGTGCGGTTCTCGATCCAGTCCGTCGTCGGTGCGCTCGTCGCTTCGGTCATCGATTCATTCCGGGGCAGGGGGTCAACGTTGCAGAACATAACTCCCCGGCGCGTCGGCCAGGTGACGGCTGCCCGGCAAGCCCATCGGCGGCGGCGCGACGCGGGCGCCCGAATGCGCCGCCAGCCAGCCCGACCAGCGCGGCCACCACGACCCCGCCTCCTGCGTCGCCTGCTCGACCCACTGCTGCGGATCCCGGAACGGCGCGCCGTGCACGTGCCGCGCCCAGCGGTAGTGCCGGTTCGGGTGGCCCGGCTCGCTGACGATGCCCGCGTTGTGCCCGCCGCTGGTCAGCACGAAGGTCACGTCGCTTTCGGCCAGCAGTTCGATCTTGAAGACCGAGCGCCACGGCGCGACGTGGTCGGTCTCGGTACCGACGACGAACCACGGCTGGCGCACGTCCTCGATCGCCACCGTCTGCCCGAGCGCCTTCCAGCGGCCTTCGGCGAGGTCGTTGTTCAGGTACAGGCCGCGCAGGTATTCGCTGTGCATGCGGTACGGCATGCGCGTGGCGTCGGCGTTCCACGCCATCAGGTCGTTCGGCGCCTGGCGCTTGCCGAGCAGATAGTCGCGGGTGATGCGAGACCAGACCAGGTCGTACGAGCGCAGCATCTGGAACGCACCGGCCATTTGCGAGGTATCCAGGTAGCCCTGCGCCCACATCATGTCCTCGAGGAAGCTGACCTGGCTGTCGTCGATGAACAGCGACAGCTCGCCGGCCTCGCTGAAGTCGGTCTGCGACGCCAGCAGCGTCAGCGTGGCCAGGGTGTCGTCGCCGCGCGCGGCCAGCAGCGCGGCGGCGATCGCCAGCAGCGTTCCGCCCAGGCAATAGCCGGCCGCGTGCACGCGGCGCCCGGGCTGGATGCGACGCACCGCGTCGAGCGCGGCCAGCGGGCCGAGTTCGACGTAGTCGTCCATGCCGAGGTCGCGGTCCTCTCCGGTGGGGTTGCGCCACGACACCATGTACACCGTGTGCCCCTGGTCGACCAAGTACTTGACCATCGAGTTGTGCGGCGACAAGTCAAGGATGTAGTACTTCATGATCCACGCCGGTATGACCAGCAAGGGCTCGGCGTGTACCGTCGGCGTCGACGGCGCGTACTGGATCAGTTCGATCAGGCGGTTGCGCAGCACCACCTTGCCCGGGGTGCACGCGACCTGGTGTCCGGGAACGAAGTCCTCGGTTCCGGCAGGCGGCGCGCCGTCGGCGAAGCGGCGCAGGTCGTCGCGCAGCGCCTTGGCACCGTCCAGCAGGTTGGCGCCGCCGCTGTCGAGCGTGGTCTGCACCACTTCCGGGTTGAGCGGCGCGACGTTGCTCGGCGCCAGCATGTCGAGCAGCTGGCGCGCGCCGAACGCGACCATCTGCTCATGGTGCGGCGCCACGCCGCGCACCCCGGTGGTGGCCTCGCGCCACCAGGCCTCGTTGAGCAGGAAGGCCTGCTGGATCAGGTTGTACGGGTAGCGCTGCCACTGCGGTGCGGCGAAACGGCGGTCGTTCGCCGTCGGCACCGCACAGCAGCTCACGTCGGGCTCGCCGCGCCGATGGCTCAGCACCCGGCCTAGGTAATCGTTCCAGGCTTGCGTGGCGCGCACGGCCGAGCCGACGAGCTCCAGACGCTTGCCGGGCGAACTCAGCAGATGGACCCACCAGTCCGCCGCCGCGAGCCCCATCGCGGCCGGCGACAGCCCCAGGGTGCGGCGCGCCATCATGGCGTGGGTGGCGCGGTCGATCAGCCTGGCGATGCCGGCCTCCGGGCGCGGCGCCGCGGACATCGCCGCGGGCGAAGGCTTGCGCGTCGGCGGTTCGACCAGCGTGTCGGCGCCGGGCGCAGGCGCGGCGGAATCCGGCCGCGCGGCG
>JAJZHS010000407.1 GCA_021798395.1 Pseudomonadota bacterium | reverse complement strand
GGGCGAGGCGCGGCTGGCGGCCGGCGACGTGCATGGCGCAACGCTCGAATTCCGTAACGCCGTGCGCAACCATCCGGAAAACGCGCGCGCCCATGTCCTGCTGGCCAAGGTGCAGCTGCTGCAGGGCGACGCGGTGGCGGCGGAGAAGGAACTCAAGCAGGCCCAAACGCTGCACTACGACGGGCCCGATCTGCTGCCGGCGCTGGCGCGCGCCTATCTCGGCCAGGAGAAGTTCCGCGATCTGCTGCGCGACATCCCGGTCGGCACCCTGCCGCCGCACGACGAGGCCCAGCTGCTGGTCACGCGCGCCCTGGCGCAGATCGCCCTCGGCGATCCGCTCTCCGCGCGCGCCTCGGCGACGGCGGCCGAGCGGCTGGACCCCAAGCTGGCCGACGCACCGCTGGCCGAGGCGCGCATCATGGCCGTCAGCGGCGAGCGGGCACAGGCGCTGCTGAAAGTCGACGAGGCGCTGAAGCTCGATCCCACGCAGCTGGAGGCACTCGGGCTGAAGGCCGACATCCTGCGCGAGCAGGGCGACCTCGACCGCGCGGTCGCGACGCTGGACAAGGCGGTGGAGGCCAGCCCCACGCTGCCGCGCGTGCGCCTTGCGCGCGCGCGCCTGCTGCTGCTGGAGGGGCAGGACGACAAGGCCTCGGCCGACCTGGACGTGACGCTGAAGAGCGAGCCGAAGAACGCGATCGCGCATTACCTGAAGGGCCTGCTGCTGATCCGCGCCAAGGACTGGAAGGGCGCCGACCTCGAATTCCAGAAGATCCAGCCGGTGCTGCCGCAGCTGCCGCGCGGGGATTATTATGCCGCGCTGGTCAAAAGCAACGTCAACCAGCTTGAGCAGGCGGTCGAGCAGGCCACCCGCTACACCGCGCGCAACCCGCAGGACCCCAACGGCTTTCGCCTGCTGGCCCGCATCCAGCTGCTGATGGGCAAGCAGATCGCGGCGGCGGAGTCGCTCAAGCACGCCGCGGCCCTCGGCGGCGGCAGCGTCGATGTGCCCGCCGGCGCCTCGGCGGAAGTGCAGGCGGCCGGCGAAAGCAGCCCGGAGGGGCTGACCCATCTCGCCACCCAGTTGATCGACAAGGGCGATAATGCCGGCGCCGCGCGCGACATCGAGGCGTCGCTGGAAACCCCGGCGCGGCCCGCGCAGACCGGAGCGACACAGGTGCTCTCGGCGCTGGCCGTGGGCGATGTCGAACGGGCGGCGGCGGCGCTGGAGCGCCTGAAGGCCGACCCGGCCGCCGAGCCGCTGGCGATCGTCAACCTGACCGGCCTCGTGCAGATGGCGCAGCTCGATTTCGACGGCGCCCGCGCGACCTGGGCAGACGCGGCGAAACGCTGGCCGGCGGCGGTGACGCTGCAGATCAACCTCGCGCGCGTCCAGGCGCTGACCGATCAGGCGGCCGAGAGCGAAAAGACCCTCGCCACGGTGCTGGCCGCCCAGCCGGCGCAGCCCGCCGCGCTGCGCATGATGATCGAGATCCTGGTCGGCCGCGGCCGCGTGGACGAGGCGATCGCCTATGCCAAGGCGGCCCGCAAGACCGCCCCCGGCGCGCTGCCGCTGCTGGTGACGGAGGCGGCGCTGCACGCCCAGGCGCACGATTTCTCCGCCGCCTACTCGGCGCTGGACGAAGTGCCGCTGGAGATGGCGCAGTCGCCCCTGCTGCTGAACATCCGCGCGCAGATCCAGCTGGCGCAGGGCCGCGTCAAGGAAGCCACCGACAGCATGCGCCAGGTCCTGCTGGCGCAGCCGGGCGACCAGGCCACGCGGCAGCGGCTGATCCAGGTGCTCGGCGAGGCCAAGCAGGGCGAGGAGGCGCTGCGCCTTGCGCGCGAGGGCCTGTCGCTCGCCCCCGGGGCTGGACGCGGCCCTGGCGGAGGCCGCGCAGATGCGCCGCGACCCGCTCGACCTTCCGGCGGCGCGGCTGCTCAAGGGCGTGCTCTACACCGGCGCCAAGCGCTACGACGACGCCGTGGCGGCGTACAAGGCAGAGATGCGGGAGGCGCCGTTCGACGCCCTCGTGCTCGCCACCGCCTCGGCGCTGACCAGCGCCGGCCATCCCGACGAGGGCACCGCGCTGCTGCGCGACTGGGTGGCCAAGCAGCCGGACGCCACCGTGTCCAACACGCTGGCCGCCACGGATATCGACGCCCACCGCTACGATCTGGCCGAGAAAAGCCTGACCGCCGTGCTCGCCGAGCGGCCGACCGATGCGGTGGCGCTGAACAACCTCGCCTGGATCTACCAGCACGACCACAATCCGAAGGCGCTGGATCTGGCGCGGCGCGCCTACCTGCTGCAACCCTCGCCGCAGACCGCCGACACGCTCGGCTGGATCGTGCTGCAACAAGGCAACGCCAATCTCGGCCTGCTGCTGGAACGCCGGGCGGTGGCGGCGATGCCGCGCGACCCCTCGGTGCTGTACCACTTCGCGGCGGCGCTGAAGGCCGCCGGGCAGCGCGACAGTGCCGCGAAGCTGGTCACGGCGCTGCTCAACAATCCCGCC
>JAJZHS010000406.1 GCA_021798395.1 Pseudomonadota bacterium | reverse complement strand
CGGCCCGGCCATCCGGCGGGTGTCGGGCAGCAGCAGAACAAGGTCGCGCGCGAGCGTCAGCACCAGGGTCGACGAAAACAGCCCGAGCGCGAAAAAGCCGGCCCAGGCCAGCGCGTCCCAGCGCCCGCCGAGCCGCGAGCGGGCGACGAAGGCGGCCGGGATCAGGGCCGCCGACAGCACCAGCCACGCCGCGCCTGCGGGCCGCACGGCGGCCGGCAGCCACGGCAGCAGGCGCCAGCCGATGTACAGGTGCAGCAGGGCGATCACCGCCGCGGCACGACCGAGCAGGCGCGCGCCGCGGCGCGCTCCGGGCCGCGGCGCGCGCGTTGCGGGGGCTTCGGACGGGGGATCGGCGGTGGGCGGCATCACGCAGGCATCGCGCGCGCTGCGTCGAGACTTCGGGCGGCGCGTCAGCTGCGGTACAGCGCGGCCAGCGCTTCGCGCAATTGATCGACGCAATCGAACGCTGCGGCGACCTGATCCCGCGTCCAGCGCGCCGGGTCCCAGCCCGGGTCGGCCATCTCGGCGAGCTGGCGCAGGGTGTCCAGATGGCTCTGGGCGATCGCCTGCACCCACGGGTGCGCGTCTTGCAGCGCCGGGTCGCGCATCAGCAGACCCAGTTCGTCGCGCGCTGCCTGGTGCCCGTGCGCGGCCGCGCCGCGCAGTTGCTGCGCGGCCCCGGCAGGGTCGGCAGGCACGCGCTCGCCGCGCGCGAGCATGCGCCCGAGCAGGTAGCGGGCCTCGACGTGCCCGGACGCGGCCGCCTGCCGCAGCCAGTCCAGCGCTTCGTCGAGCACGGCGTCGTCGCCTTGATCGAGCAGGGCGACCGCCAGGCTGTATTGGGCCGAGCGATGCCCGCTGTCGGCCGCGCGCCGCAAATGGCGCAGCGACCGCGCCGGGTCGCGCGGGACGCCGAGACCGCGCGCGTAGAGCCGGCCCAGGAACCAGTTCGCCGGCGCATCGCCGTTCTCGGCCGCCAGTTGGTACCAGCGCGCGGCTTCGGCGTAGTCCTGCGGGACGCCGGCGCCGCGCTCGTGCAGCAAGCCGATCGAGCCCAGCGCGCGGGGCATCGGTTGCAGACCGGCCTGGTGCCACAGCCGCATCGCGGCGCCGTAGTCCTGCGGCACACCGCGGCCGTGGTAGTACATCCAGCCCAGGTTGTAGCTTGCGCTGGCCGAGCCGTGCGCGGCCGCTTCGGCGTACCAGCGCACGGCCTGCTCGTGCAGTTCGAGGTTGCGCAGGTGGTCGCCGAGCCATTCCTGGGCCAGTGGATCGCCGGATTCGGCGAGGTGGACGATCTCGGACGGAACGTGCGCGTGCGGCATCGACGAAGCGGGGCGGGCCCGGGCAGGGGCGGACTGGAAGGCGTCGCGAGGCGCGCGTTGACCGCGGCGGCGCGCGACAATGTTTGCCGCGCGCCATCGCGTGGCGCGCGGACGGGGGCGATTGTGGCGCCTTTCGGCCGCTTCGCCAAGCCCGGTGTCTGGGCGGGCGCGATCGGCGCGGCCGCGGGCGCCGGGCAGACGAGGACACGGAATGGGCGAGACTTGCGACGTCGCGGTGATCGGGGCCGGTGCCGCCGGCATGATGTGCGCGGCGGTGGCCGCGCAGCGCGGGCGGCGCGTGACGTTGATCGACCATGCACGACGGATTGGCGAAAAAATCCGCATCTCGGGAGGCGGCCGCTGCAATTTCACCAATGTGAATACAGGGCCCGGGAACTATCACGGGCAGGAGCCCGATTTCGCGCGCCACGCCCTGCGCGCGTACGGCGCGCGCGACTTCATCGCCCTGGTGCGGCGCCACCGAGTCGCCTACCACGAGAAGCACCGCGGCCAGCTGTTCTGCGACGACAGCAGCCAGCGCATCGTCGATCTGCTGCGCGCCGAATGCGCGGCCGGCGGGGTACGCTGGCGCCACCCGTGTCGCGTCCATGCCGTGCGCCGCGAAGGGGCTCAGGGCTTCGCGCTCGACACCGAGCACGGCGCGCTGCGCGCGTCGCGCGTCGTCGTCGCCAGCGGCGGCCTGCCGGTGCAGCAGGTCGGCGCCAGCGATTACGGCCTGCGCCTGGCCAGCCAGTTCGGGCTCGCGGTCGTGGCGCCACGGCCGGCATTGGTTCCCTTGCGCTTCGACCCGGCGACGTGGGCTCCTTGGCAACCGCTCGCCGGCGTGAGCCTGCCGGCCCGCGTGCGCTGCGCCGGCCAGCGGTTCGACGAGGACCTGCTGTTCACCCACCGCGGCTTGTCCGGGCCGGCGATTCTTCAGATTTCCAGTTTCTGGGATCCCGGAACGACCCTCGAGCTCGACCTCGCGCCCGGGCACGAACTGGGCGACGCGTTGCGTCGCATGAAGTCCGGCGCACGCGGCAGCGTGCTGGCGGCGCTGGCGCACGCCGTGCCGCGGAGGGTGGCGCAGGTGTGGCTCGAACGCGCCGGCTTCGACGCCCACGCGCGCGTGGCCGAATGCGCCGACGCGCGGCTGCGCGCGCTGGCCGGCGCGCTGCAGCGCTGGGTGATCGCACCG
>JAJZHS010000058.1 GCA_021798395.1 Pseudomonadota bacterium | reverse complement strand
GTCCGGCATGCGCGTGGTCATCGAACTGCGCCGCGGCGAACTGGCCGAGGTGGTGCTGAACAAGCTGTACAAACAGACACAGTTGCAGGACACCTTCGGCGTCAACATGGTCTGCCTGGTCGACGGTCAGCCGCGGCTGCTCGACTTGCGGCAGATGCTTCAGGCCTTCCTGCAGCACCGCCGCGAGGTGGTGACCCGACGCAGCGTCTACGAGCTGCGGCGCGCGCGCGAGCGCGGCCACGTGCTCGAGGGCCTGGCCGTGGCGCTGGCCAACCTGGACCGCATGATCGAGCTGATCAAGGCCGCGCCGACGCCGCCGATCGCCAAGGAGGGCCTGCTGGCCGAGGTCTGGGCGCCCGGCGAGGCGCGCGCCATGCTGGCCCGCGTCGAAGGCCGCGCCGAGGACTTCCAGCCCGAAGACCTCGACCCGCGCTTCGGCCTGAAAAACGACGGCTACCGGCTGTCGGACACCCAGGCGCAGGAAATCCTGCAGATGCGTTTGCAGCGCCTGACCGGACTCGAGCAGGACAAAATCGTGCAGGAATACAAGGAGGTCATGGCGCAGATCGCCGACCTGCTCGACGTCCTCGCCCGCCCCGAACGCATCACCCAGATCATCGCCGACGAACTCGCCGCGGTGAAGACCGAATTCAACGACGCGCGGCGTTCGAGCATCGAGGCCAACGCCACCGAGCTCGACGTCGAGGACCTGATCGCGCCGCAGGACATGGTGGTGACAATCTCGCACGTCGGCTACGTCAAGAGCCAGCCTGCGCTCGAATACCGCGCGCAGCGCCGCGGCGGTCGCGGCAAGCTGGCCTCCGGGACCAAGGAGGACGACTGGATCGACCAGTTGTTCGTCGCCAACACCCACGACATGCTGCTGTGCTTCTCGGACCGCGGCCGCGTGTACTGGATGAAGGTGTACGAGGCGCCGCAGGGCGGGCGCGGCTCGCGCGGGCGACCGCTGGTCAACCTGTTCCCGCTGGCCGACGGCGAGAAGATCACCGCAGTGCTGCCGGTCAAGTCGTTCGACGACGAGCACTTCGTGTTCATGGCCACCGCGCGCGGCACGGTGAAGAAGACCCCGCTGAGCGCTTTCGCCAACCGCCGCAGCGCCGGCATCATCGCCTGCGCGCTCGACGACGACGACTACCTGATCGGCGCCGCGATCACCGACGGGCGCCACGACGTGATGCTGTTCTCCGACGCCGGCAAGGCGGTGCGCTTCGACGAGGACGACGTGCGCCCGATGGGCCGCGAAGCGCGCGGCGTGCGTGGCATGAACCTCGACGACGGGCAGAACGTGATCGCGCTGCTGGTGGCCGAGGACGAGACGCAAAGCGTGCTCACCGCCACCGTGCACGGCTTCGGCAAGCGCACGCCGATCACCGAGTACACCCGTCATGCCCGCGGCACCAAGGGCATGATCGCGATCCAGACCAGCGAGCGCAACGGCCGCGTGGTCGCCGCGTGCCTGGTGCGCGCGGCCGACGAGATCATGCTGATCACCGACACCGGCGTGCTGGTGCGCACCCGCGTGGGCGAAATCCGCGAACTCGGCCGCGCCACCCAGGGCGTGACCCTGATCGCGCTGGACGAAGGCGCCGAACTGATCGGCGTGCAGCGCGTGGCCGAATCGGACGCCGTGGTCGACGACGCCGGTGCCGGCGACGAGACTCCTGGAGCGGGCAATGGCTGAGGCGCGCCCGTACAACTTTTCCGCCGGACCGGCGGCGATTCCCGACGAAGTGCTGCGCCAGGCCGCCGACGAAATGCTCGACTGGCACGGCAGCGGCATCGGCGTGATGGAAATGAGCCATCGCGGAAGCCACTTCGGCGCCATCGTCCAGCAGGCCGAGGCGGATGTGCGCGAACTGCTGGCGGCGCCTGCCGAGTACGCCGTGCTGTTCATGCAGGGCGGCGCGCTGGCGCAGAACGCGCTGGTGCCGCTGAACCTGTCGCGCGGCGCCAAGGCCGACTACGTGCTGACCGGGTCGTGGTCGCGCAAGAGCCGCAAGGAGGCCGCGCGCTACTGCGACGCGCAGGTGGCCGCCGACAACGCCGACGCGCCCGGCTCGATCCCGCCGCGCGGCACCTGGCGGCTGCGCGACGACGCGCAGTACCTGCACTACTGCGTCAACGAGACGATCGACGGAGTCGAGTTCGCCGCGCCGCCGGCCGACGTCGGCGCGCCGCTGGTCGCCGACGTGTCGTCGATGGTGCTGTCGCGGCCGTTCGACGTCGCCGCCCACGGCTGTCTGTACGCCGGGGCGCAGAAGAACATCGGCCCGGCCGGGCTGACCCTGGTCGTCGTGCGCCGCGACCTGCTCGGCCACGCGCTGCCGGCTTGCCCCAGCGCGCTCGACTACAGCGTGGTGGCGGCCAACGGCTCAATGTTCAACACCCCGCCGACGTACGCGATCTACATCGCCGGGCTGGTGTTCCAGTGGCTCAAGCGCCAGCGCGAAGGCGAGCTCCGCGGTGTCGCGGCGATCGCCGCGCGCAACGCGGCCAAGGCCGCGCTGCTGTACGGCTGCATCGATGCGTCGTCGCTGTACGTCAACCGCATCGATCCGGCGTGCCGCTCGCGCATGAACGTTCCGTTCCATCTGCGCGACGAGACCCTGAACGCCGCGTTTCTCGCCGGCGCGCAGCGCCGCGGGCTGCTGCAGCTCAAGGGTCACAAAACGGTCGGCGGCATGCGCGCGAGCATCTACAACGCCATGCCTCTGGCCGGCGTGCAGGCTCTGGTCGACTACATGCGCGACTTCGAGCGCGATCCCGGCAGCGCGGAGCGCGCATCGTGACCGGCGACGACATCCAGGCGCTGCGCGACCAGATCGACGACGTCGACCGCGAGCTGCTCGCGCTGCTGAACCGGCGCGCGCAACTCGCGCAGCGCATCGGCGAGCACAAGCACCGGCTGCAGCTGCCGGTGTTCCGCCCGGAACGCGAACGCGAGGTCATCGACAAGGTGCGGCGCGCCAACCCGGGGCCGCTGCGCGACGACGGCGTGGCCGCGGTCTGGCGTGAAGTGATGTCGGCGTGCCGCGCGCTGGAGGCGCGCCAGCGCGTGGCCTACCTCGGCCCCGAGGGCACGTACAGCGAACTGGCCGCGCGCCGCTTCTTCGGCTCGAGCTGCGAGTTCGTCGCCTGCGCCGACTTCGACGAGGTGTTCCACAGCCAGCTCGCCGGCGCGACCGATTTCGCGCTGGCCGCGATCGAGAACTCGACCGAAGGCGCGATCGCCCGCACCCTCGACCTGCTGCTCGCGCAGCCGGTGCGCCTGTGCGGCGAAATCAGCGTGCCGGTGCACCACAACCTGTTGCGCGCCGAAGCGGGTCTGGCCGGCGTCGACGCCGTGCTGGCGCACCCGCAGGCGCTGTCGCAATGCCGCCAGTGGCTCGACGCGCACCTGCCCGCAGTCGAGCGGCGCGCGGTGGCGAGCAACGCCGAAGGCGCCCGCCTGGCGGCGCACGATCCGCGGCTGGCGGCGATCGCAGGCGAGCACGCCGCGGCGCTGTACGCGCTGCAGGTGGTGGCCAGGCACATCCAGGACCAGGCGCAGAACCGCACCCGTTTCATCGTGCTGGGCACGCAGCAACCGCAAGCCACCGGCTGCGACCGCACCAGCCTGATTCTGGCCGTGCCGAACCGCGCCGGCGCGGTGTTCGAAATGCTGCGCCCGCTGGCCACCCACGGCGTCAGCATGACGCGCTTCGAGTCGCGCCCGGCGCGCTCCGGCGATTGGGAATACTACTTCTACGTCGACATCGAAGGCCACGCCGACGACGCTCCGGTGCGCGCCGCGCTCGACGCGCTGCGCGGCGCTTGCGCCTTTTTCAAGAACCTCGGGTCGTACCCGGTCTGGCGCGACTGACGCGCCGCTTGCACCCCACGCCACACCATGAGCACGCAATCCGAAACACCGCAGCATTGGGGCACCGACTACGTGCGCACCATCGCGCCGTACGTCGGCGGCCGGCCGATTTCCGAGGTCGCGCGCGAAATCGGCGTCGACCCGGCGTCGATCGTCAAGCTGGCTTCGAACGAAAACCCGCTCGGCATGTCGCCGCTGGCCCGTCAAGCGGTGCTCGACGCCCTGGCCGACGCGCCGCGCTACCCCGACAACGACGCCTGGGATCTGCGCCACGCGCTGGCCGCGCACCTGGGCGTCGACGCCGCCTGGGTGGTGCTCGGCCACGGTTCCAGCGACATTCTGGAAATGGCCGCGCGCGCGCTGCTCGCCGAGGGCGACGCCTGCGTCTATTCCCAATACGGCTTCCTGGTCTACGCGCTGGCGGTGCAGCAGGCCGGCGCGCGCCACATCGTCGTGCCGGCGCGCGATTTCGGCCACGACCTGCCGGCGATGCTGGCGGCCATCGATGCCCGCACCCGGCTGGTCTATGTCGCCAACCCGAACAACCCGACAGGCACCCTGCTGCAGCCGCAGGCGGTGGCCGAATTCGTCGCGCAGGTGCCGCGCGACGTCGTCGTGCTGCTCGACGAGGCCTACGTCGAGTACCTGGAGCCGGCCGAGCGCACCGACAGCATCGCGCTGCTGCGCGCGCACCCGAACCTCATCGTCTCGCGCACCTTCTCGAAAGCCTACGGCCTGGCCGGGCTGCGCATGGGCTACGCCGCGGCGCAGCCGCCGCTGGCCGACCTGCTCAACCGCGTGCGCTCGGCGTTCAACACCAGCAGCGTGGCGCAGGCCGCGGCGCTGGCCGCGCTGCGCGATACCGCGTTCCTGCAGCGCACCGTCGAACTCAACCAGGCAGGAATGCGCCAGCTCGAGGCGGGCCTGCGCGCGCTGGGGCTGCGCTACGTTCCGTCACACGGCAATTTCGTGCTGGTGCGCGCAGGCGACGACGAGCAGGCCGGAGCGCGCGTGGCCGCCGCGCTGCTGCAGCAGGGGGTCATCGCGCGCCCGGTGGCCAACTACGGTCTGGGGCCCTGGTTGCGCATTTCTGTCGGCAGCGAAGGCGAGAACGCCCGCTGCCTGGACGCCTTGCGCACCGCGCGGGCCTGAGCGTGCCGATGCACGGGCCGTTCGAGGCGGGCGCGTCCCGCGTCTATCAGCGCGTCGCGGTACTCGGCGTGGGCCTGCTCGGCGGCTCGTTCGCGCTGGCGATCAAGCGTCGCGGACTGGCACGCGAGGTCGTCGGCTACGCCAAGTCGCCGTCGACGCTGAACGCCGCGCTGGCCGCCGGGGTCATCGACCACGGCGCCGACTCGGCCTTGCGCGCGGTCACCGGAGCCGACCTCGTCGTGCTCGCGGTGCCGGTGGCCGCGACCGCTGCGCTGCTCAAGCAGATCGCACTGGGCGTGTCCGCGGGCAGCCTGCTGCTCGACGTGGGCAGCACCAAGGCCGACGTGGCGCTGGCCGCGCAGCAGGCGCTGGGCGCACGCGCCGGCCAGTTCGTTCCCTGCCACCCGATCGCCGGCGGCGAAGTCAGCGGCGTGCAGCACGCGCGCGCGGCGCTGTTCGACGGCTGCCGCGTCGTCGTCACGCCGCTGGACGAGAACCCGCCGACCCTGGTCGACGCCGCCTGCGCGTTGTGGGAAGGACTGGGCGCGCACGTCGCGCGCATGACCCCGGCCGAGCACGACGCGGCGTTCGCCGCGGTCAGCCACCTGCCCCATCTGCTGGCCTTCGCCTACGTGCAGGCGCTGACGCGCCAACCCAAGGGCGGCGGCTACCTGCAACTGGCCGGGCCTGGGTTCCGCGATTTCACCCGCATCGCGGCCAGCGACGCGGTGATGTGGCGGGACGTGTTCCACGCCAACGGCTCCGAAGTGCTGCATCAGCTGCAGCTGTTCAAGCAGGCGCTGGCCGCCTTCGAGGCGCAACTGCGCCAGGGCAACTGGAGCCTGCTCGAAAACCTGATCCGCGACGCCAGCGCGTCGCGCCAAGCCTGGTCCACGCCGTCCGTCGACGATGACATCGCCTGAGCACCTTGACCTGCCGCCGCTGATCGGCGCCGCCGGGCGCGTCCGCCTGCCCGGATCGAAAAGCATTTCCAACCGCCTGCTGCTGCTGGCGGCGCTGGCCGAAGGCAGCACGCGGATCGACGGCCTGCTCGATTCCGACGACACCCGCGTGATGCTCGACGCGCTGCGCACGCTGGGTGTGGCGCTGCAACGCGGCGACGACGGCAGCTGCACCGTGCACGGCTGCGGCGGAGCCTTGCCGGTGCGTCGCGCCGACCTGTTCCTGGGCAACGCCGGCACCGCGCTGCGCCCGTTGACCGCGGCGCTGGCGCTGGCCGGCGGCGACTGGCAGGTGCGCGGCGTGCCGCGCATGCACGAGCGACCGATCGGCGACCTGGTCGACGCGCTGCGCGGAATCGGCTGCGCCATCGACTACCTCGGCAACGCGGGTTACCCACCGCTGGCCATCGGCCGCGGCGCGCCGCGCCTGGACGCGCCGTTGCGCGTGCGCGGCGACGTCTCCAGCCAGTTCCTCAGCGCCTTGCTGCTGGCGCTGCCGCTGCTGGGAAGCGACCGCGACGTTGCCATCGACGTCGTCGGCGAGCTGATTTCGCGCCCCTACGTGGCGCTCACCCTGCGGCTGCTGGAGCGCTTCGGCGTCCACGTGCGCAACGCGCACTGGCAGCGTTTCGTCATCCCCGCGGGCAGCCGCTACCGTACTCCGGGGCGCATCGCGGTCGAGGGCGACGCGTCGTCGGCGTCGTACTTCCTGGCCGCCGGCGTGCTCGGCGCCGGCAACGGCGCCGCTGTGCGCGTCGAAGGGGTCGACGCGCACAGCATTCAGGGCGACGTCGCCTTCGCCCGCGTGCTCGAGCAACTCGGCGCCGACATCGACTGGGGCGACGGCTGGATCGAGGCCCGCGGACTGCGCGCCGGGGTCGCCGCGCTGGCCGGCGGCGACATCGATTGCGTGGCGATCCCGGACGCGGCGATGACGCTGGCGATCACCGCGCTGTTCGCCGCCGCGCCGACCCGCTTGCTGGGAATCGGCAGCTGGCGGGTGAAGGAGACCGACCGCATCGCCGCCATGGCCACCGAACTGGCCAAGCTCGGCGCCACGGTCGACGCCGGCGACGACTGGCTGCGGGTGCATCCGCTGGCCGCGGCCGACTGGCGCAGCGCGTCGGTCGCGACCTACGACGACCACCGCATGGCGATGTGCTTTTCGCTCGCCAGCTTCGGCCCGGTCGACATCCGCATCGAAGACCCGGGCTGCGTGGCAAAGACCTTCCCCGGCTATTTCGACGCCTTCGCGCGCATCGCCAGGCCGGTTCCGGTGATCGCCATCGACGGCCCGACCGCGTCGGGCAAGGGCACGCTGGCCGCGCGCGTGGCGGCCGCGCTGGGCTTCCATGCCCTCGACTCCGGCGCCCTGTACCGCGCCTGCGCGCTGCTGGCGCTGCGCCGCGGCATCGCGCTCGACGACGCCGGCGCGCTGGCCGCGCTGGCCGCGACCCTGCCGCTGCGCTGCGACGGCGCGCGCCTGCTGCTGTCCGGCGAGGACGTCGGCGCCGCCATCCGCGCCGAAGACGTCGGTCAGGCGGCGTCGCGCCTGGCCGCGCTGCCGGCGGTGCGCACGGCGCTGCTGGCGCTGCAGCGCCAGCAGCGGCGCGCGCCGGGGCTGGTTGCCGACGGCCGCGACATGGGCACCGTGGTGTTCCCCGACGCGGGCTTGAAGGTGTTTCTTGCCGCGGGGGTCCGGGCGCGCGCCGAGCGCCGGTATAAGCAGTTGATTTCCCAAGGAATTTCAACTACACTTGACGCCGTCCTGAACGATCTGGAGCAGCGTGACGCGCGCGATACCCAACGCAGCGTCGCAGCGTTGCGCCCGGCCCCGGATGCGTTGCACCTGGACAACTCGGAGCTCGACGTCGAACAGACCGTGCTGCGGGTGTTGCAGTGGTGGCGGCAGTGCGCCGCCCGGTGACGTTTTTCAGATCGCCCCGCGCCGACCGCGCGGGTTTCGCAACCAACCCCGCGAATGCTTCGCGGACCGGAAATCCTTCCATGTCAGTCAACCCCAGCGCCGGCACCGCCGGCGAATCGTTCGCCGCTCTGTTCGAGGAATCGCTGAAGACGCGCGACATGCGCGCCGGCGAAGTGATCACCGCCGAAGTGGTCGGCGTCGACCCCAATTTCGTCATTGTCAACGCCGGGCTGAAGTCCGACGCGTACATCCCGATCGACGAGTTCAAGAACGACCACGGCGAAGTCGAAGTCCAGGTCGGCGACTTCGTCTCGGTGGCCATCGACGCGCTCGAGAACGGCTACGGCGACACCATGCTGTCGCGCGACAAGGCCAAGCGCCTGGCGTCGTGGATGTCGCTGGAAAAGGCCCTGGAGTCGGGCGAATTCGTCGTCGGAACCGTGACCGGCAAGGTCAAGGGCGGCCTGACCGTGATGATCAACGGCATCCGCGCCTTCCTGCCCGGCTCGCTGCTCGACACCCGTCCGGTCAAGGACACCACGCCGTACGAAGGCAAGACCCTCGAGTTCAAGGTCATCAAGCTCGACCGCAAGCGCAACAACGTGGTGCTGTCGCGCCGCGCGGTGGTCGAGGCCAGCCAGGGCGAAGAGCGCGCCAAGCTGCTCGAGACGCTCAAGGAAGGAATGATCGTGCACGGCGTGGTCAAGAACATCACCGACTACGGCGCCTTCGTCGACCTCGGCGGAATCGACGGCCTGCTGCACATCACCGACCTGGCGTGGCGCCGCGTGCGCCACCCCAGCGAAGTCGTCACCCCGGGCCAGGAGCTCGACGCCAAGGTGCTGAAGTACGACGCCGAGAAGAACCGCGTCTCGCTCGGCCTGAAGCAGATGGGCGACGATCCGTGGGTCGGCGTTTCGCGCCGCTACCCCGCGGGCACGCGCCTGTTCGGCAAGGTCACCAACCTGACCGACTACGGCGCGTTCGTCGAGATCGAGCCCGGCATCGAAGGCCTGGTGCACGTGTCCGAGATGGACTGGACGAACAAGAACGTCGCGCCGAGCAAGGTCGTGCAGCTCGGCGACGAAGTCGAAGTGCAGGTGCTGGAGATCGACGAAGATCGCCGCCGCATCAGCCTGGGCATGAAGCAGTGCCGGCCGAATCCGTGGGACGAGTTCGCCGCCAACCACAACCGCGGCGACCGCGTCAGCGGCCCGGTCAAGTCGATCACCGACTTCGGCGTGTTCATCGGCCTGCCCGGCGGCATCGACGGCCTGGTGCACATGTCCGATCTGTCGTGGAACGAGCCCGGCGAGGCCGCGGTGCGCAACTACCGCAAGGGCCAGGACGTCGAAGCCGTGGTGCTGGGAATCGACATCGAGCGCGAGCGCATTTCGCTGGGCATCAAACAGCTCGAAGGCGATCCGTTCATGAACTTCGCGGCAATCAACGACAAGGGCAAGGTGGTCAGCGGCACGGTCAAGTCGGTCGACGCCAAGGGCGCGGTGATCGACCTCGGCCAGGACGTCGAAGGCTACCTGCGCGCATCGGAAATCTCGCGCGACCGCGTCGAGGATGCGCGCAACATGCTCAAGGACGGCGACGAGGTCACCGCGCTGGTGATCAACATCGACCGCAAGAACCGCAGCATCCAGCTGTCGATCAAGGCCAAGGACAGCGTCGACCAGCAGGAGGCGCTGAGCCGCCTGGCCAGCGAGCAGCGCGAAGCCACGGGCACCACCAACCTCGGTGCCCTGCTGCGCGCCAAGCTCGACAACCAGAGCCAGGAGTAAACCTCGCCCGCCCCGCGCGCCGGCTGCATCGGCGCGCGGGGCGGGCCCCGAATCCCCCCAGGACGCCGCTGCGATGACCCGTTCCGATCTGGTCGACCACCTCGCCGAACGCTTTCCCCAGCTCGCGCATCGTGACGCCGAACTGGCGGTCAAGACCATCCTCGACGCGTTGTCCGAGGCGCTCGAGAACAGCCACCGGGTCGAGATTCGCGGATTCGGCAGTTTCTCGGTCAGCCACCGACCGGCGCGAATCGGACGCAACCCGCGCTCAGGCGAGCAAGTCGTGGTGCCCGAAAAGCGCATGCCGCATTTCAAGCCCGGCAAGTCGCTGCGCGAACTCGTCGACCGCCGCGGCGACGGCGCCTGAGGACCGGCGATGCGCGCGCTGGCCTGGTTCGTCCGCCTGATCCTGTTCCTGCTGCTGTTCGGCCTGGCGCTGAACAACCTGGAGCCGATCGAACTGCATCTCCTGTTCGGCACTCATTGGCGCGCGCCGCTGTTCGTTTTGCTGCTGGCAGCGTTCACCTTGGGCGTTGCGCTGGGTGCCTTGGCCATGATTCCGGTCTGGCTGCGCGCGCGCCGCGCGGCCGGCGCCGCCGCGCCCAAGACCGGCGCCGCACCGCCGCCCGCCCCCGAGCCGGCGGAACCGCCCCAGCCACCCAGGGTCATCGACGGCAGCCCCGATGGAGTTTGAGCTGTGGTGGCTGCTGGCGCTGCCGCTGGCCTTCGGCCTGGGCTGGCTCG
>JAJZHS010000057.1 GCA_021798395.1 Pseudomonadota bacterium | reverse complement strand
TCCGTGCAGACGCCTTCGGCGACTTCCGCCGCGAGGCCGATCGACTCGCCCAGAGTCGGGTGCGGATGGATGGTGCGGCCGATGTCCACGGCGTCGGCGCCCATTTCGATGGCCAGCGCCAGCTCGCCGATCAGGTCACCGGCGTGGGTGCCGACGATGCCGCCGCCGACGATGCGCCCGCTGTCGGCGTCGAACAGCAGCTTGGTGAAGCCCTCGTCACGGCCGTTGGCGATCGCGCGCCCCGACGCGCTCCACGGAAACAGCCCCTTGTGCAGCTTGACGCCCTGCTGCTTCGCCGCGTCCTCCGTCAGGCCGACCCAGGCGATCTCGGGATCGGTGTAGGCCACGCTGGGTATGACGCGGGCGTCGAACGCGGCGCGCGCCAGTGCGTCGTCGCCGCGCAGTTCGCCGGCGCAGACTTCGGCGGCGACATGGCCTTCGTGCACCGCCTTGTGCGCCAGCATCGGCTGGCCGACGAGGTCGCCGATGGCGTGGATGTGCGCCACGTTGCTGCGCAGCTGCGCGTCGACCGCGATGAAGCCGCGTTCGTCGACCGCCACGCCGGCCTGCTCGGCACCGATGCGGTTGCCGTTCGGCCGGCGCCCGACGGCTTGCAGCACCAGGTCATAGCGCTGCGGCTCGGTCGGCGCACCGTCGCCGTCGAAGCTGACCCAGATGCCGTCGTCGCGCGCTTCGGCGGCCACCGTGCGGGTCTTCAGCAGGATGCGGTCGAAGCGCGACGCGTTGACCTTCTGCCAGACCCGCACCAGGTCGCGGTCGGCACCGGGCATCAGGCCGTCGAGCATCTCGACCACGTCGAGCCTGGCGCCGAGGGTCGAATACACCGTACCCATTTCGAGGCCGATGATGCCGCCGCCGACGATCAGCATGTTGCGCGGCGCGTGCTGCAGCGCCAGCGCACCGGTGGAGTCGACCACCCGCGGGTCGTCGGGCAGGAACGGCAGGTGCACGGCCTGGCTGCCGGCGGCGATGATCGCGCGCTTGAAGCGCACGGTCTGCTGCGCACCGCTCGGCGCGCGCCCGGCGCCTTCGGTCAGCGCCACGCGCACGTGGTGCGGGTCGACGAAGCTGCCGTCGCCGCGCACCACCGTGACCTTGCGCATGCGCGCCATCGCGCTCAGGCCGCCGGTGAGCTTGCCGACCACCTTGGTCTTGTGCGCGGCCAGCTTGGCGCGATCGATCTGCGGCGCGCCGAAGGCCACGCCGAGGTCGGCGAAATGCGCCGCCTCGTCGATCACCGCGGCCAAGTGCAGCAGCGCCTTGCTCGGGATGCAGCCGACGTTCAGGCACACCCCGCCCAGGGTCGCGTAGCGCTCGACCAGAACGACCTTCAGGCCGAGGTCGGCTGCGCGGAACGCCGCCGAATAGCCGCCGGGGCCGGCACCGAGCACCAGAACGTCGCAATCGTGGTCGACCGCGCCGGCGTAGGCCGGTGCGGCAGCCGGGGCGGGCTTGTCGGTCGACGCGGAAACGGGCTGCGCGACCGGCTTGTCGGCCTGCTTGTCCGCCAGCTGCGCAACCGAACCGTCGGCCGCCTGCGGGCCGGCGGCGGCCGACGCCTCGTCGGCGTCGAGCTCGAGCAGCACGCTGCCTTCGCTGACCTTGTCGCCGAGCTTCACGCGCAGGCTTTTCACCACCCCGGCGGCGCTGCTCGGAATCTCCATGCTCGCCTTGTCGCTCTCGACGGTGATCAGCGACTGCTCGACGGCGATGCGCTCGCCGGGCTTGACCAGCACTTCGATGACCTCGACGTCCTTGAAATCGCCGATGTCCGGAACCTTGATCTCGATGCTCATCGTGCGTCTCCGGTCACAGCAGCACGCGGCGCAGGTCCGCGAGCAGTTCGCCGAGCAGGGTGGTGAAGCGCGCGGCCATCGCGCCGTCGATCACGCGGTGGTCGTACGACAGCGACAGCGGCAGCAGCAGCCGCGGCTGGAACGCGGCGCCGTCCCACACCGGCTTGGTCTGCGACTTCGACAGGCCGAGGATCGCGACCTCCGGCGCGTTGATGATCGGCGTGAACGCGGTTCCGCCGACCCCGCCCAGGCTCGAGATGGTGAAGCTGGCGCCCTGCATGTCCGACGGCTTGAGCTTGCCCTCGCGCGCCACCGCGGCCAGCTGGCCCATTTCGGCGGCGATCTGCGCCAGCCCCTTCTTGTCGACGTCGCGCAGCACCGGAACGACCAGGCCCTGTGGGGTGTCGGCGGCGAAGCCGATGTGCACGTAGTCCTTCAGCACCAGGTTCTCGCCGCCGTCGTCGAGCGAGGCATTGAACGCAGGCATGGTCTTCAGCGCGCTGGCGCAGGCCTTCATGACGAACGCCAGCATGGTCAGCTTGACACCGCCCTTGCCCAGGCGTTCGTTGCTGCTCTTGCGGAACGCCTCCAACTCGGTGATGTCGGCGTCGTCGAACTGGGTGACGTGCGGGATCATCGCCCAGTTGCGCGCCAGGTTCGGGCCGGAGATCTTCTTGATCCGGCTCAGCGGCTCGGTACGCACAGGGCCGAACTTGGCGAAGTCGACCTTCGGCCACGGCAGCAGGTCGAGGCCGCCTGCGGCACCGCGTGCCGCAGGCGCGGTGCCGGCCGCGCGCGTTGCCGCGGTGCCGGCCATCACCGCCTTGACGAAGACCTGCACGTCCGCGGCGGTGATGCGGCCCTTCGGACCGCTGCCCTTGACTTCGGCCAGCGGAACGCCGAACACCCGCGCCAGATGGCGCACGCTCGGCGACGCGTGCGGCAACTGCGCAGCGCTGGTCGGAAGTGCCAGCGGCGGCAGCGCTGCGGTCGGCGGCGTGTGCCGGATCGGTTCCGAGGCGAAACCGACGCCGACTTCGGCCGGCACCAGGGCCGCCGCCGGCGCCGCGGTCGCGCGCGGCTCGGAGGTCTGCTCCGTGCCCGGCCCGCCCTGCGGCGCCGTGTCGCCGGCCGCCTTCGCCGCGCCCCTGGCAGCCGGTGCGGCGCCGTCGTCGGCGTCGAGTTCGACGATCACGCTGCCTTCGCTGACCTTGTCGCCGAGCTTGACGCGCAGGCTCTTCACCACACCGGCAGCGCTGCTCGGGATCTCCATGCTCGCCTTGTCGCTCTCCACCGTGAGCAGCGACTGCTCCACTGCGACGCGGTCGCCGGGCTGCACCAGCAGCTCGATGACTTCCACGTCCTTGAAATCGCCGATGTCCGGCACCTTCACGTCCATCACTGCCATGATTCGTGTCTCCTGTGTGGCGTCGCGTTCAGGCCAGCAACGGGTTGATGCGCTCGGCGTCGATACCGTACTGAGCGATCGCCTCGGCGACCTTGGCCGCCGGCAAGGCGCCCTCGTCGGCCAGGCCGCGCAGCGCGGCCAGCACGACGAAATGGCGGTCGACCTCGAAATGGCGGCGCAGCTTGGTGCGCGTGTCCGAACGACCGAAGCCGTCGGTGCCCAGAACCCGGTAGCTGCGCCCCTTGGGCAGGTACGGACGGATCTGCTCGGCGAACAGGCGCACGTAGTCGGTGCTGGCGATCACCGGGCCGGTATGGCGTTCGAGCTGCTGCGCGACGAAGCTGGCGCGCGGCTCGGCGTCCGGATGCAGCAGGTTCCAGCGCTCGGCCGCGGCGCCGTCGCGTGCCAGCTCGTTGAAACTCGGGCAGCTCCAGACGTTGGCCGCCACGCCCCAGTCCTGCTCGAGCAGTTCGGCCGCGGCCAGCACCTCGCGCAGGATCGAACCGCTGCCGAGCAGCTGCACACGCGGCGTGCGCTTCGGCGCTTCCCTGCACAGGTACATGCCTTTGAGGATTTCCTGCTCGGTGCCTTCGCGCAGCCCCGGCTGGGCGTAGTTCTCGTTGAGCAGCGTCAGGTAGAAGAACACGTTCTCCTGGTTCTGCACCATGCGCTGCAGGCCGCTGTGCAGGATCACCGCGACCTCGTGGGCGAAGGTCGGGTCGTAGCTGACGCAGTTCGGGATGTTGGCGGCCAGAATCTGGCTGTGGCCGTCCTCGTGCTGCAGGCCTTCGCCGTTGAGCGTCGTGCGCCCGGAGGTTCCGCCGAGCAGGAAGCCGCGCGCCAGCATGTCGCCGGCGGCCCACGCCAGGTCGCCGATGCGCTGGAAGCCGAACATCGAGTAGTAGATGTAGAACGGGATCGTGATGCGGTTGCTGTGCGAATACGAGGTCGCCGCCGAAATCCACGAGCACATGCCGCCGGCCTCGTTGATGCCCTCCTGCAGGATCTGGCCGGCCTTGTCCTCGCGGTAGTACATGACCTCGCCTCGGTCGACCGGGGTGTACTTCTGGCCTTCCGGGGCGTAGATGCCGATCTGCCGGTACAGCCCCTCCATGCCGAAGGTGCGCGTTTCGTCGACCAGGATCGGCACCACGCGCGGGCCCAGGGTCTTGTCGCGCAGCAGCTGGTTCAGGCAACGCACGTAGGCCTGCGTGGTCGAGATCTCGCGGCCTTCGGCGGTGGCCTCGAGCACCGGCTTGAACAGCTCGTGCAGCTCCGGCACCGCAAGCTGTTCGTCGGCCTTCGCGCGGCGCTGCGGCAGATAGCCGCCGAGCGCCTTGCGGCGCGCGTGCAGGTACTGCATTTCCGGGGTGTCGTCGGCCGGCCTGAAGAACGGCAGCTTGGGCAGATCGTGGTCGGGAACCGGAATGTTGAAACGGTCGCGGAACTCGCGGATGTCCTCGTCGGTGAGCTTCTTGACCTGGTGCGCGACGTTGCGCGCCTCGGCCGCGCTGCCCATGCCGTAGCCCTTGATGGTCTTCACCAGGAGCACGGTCGGCTGGCCCTGGTGGTGCGCGGCGGCGTGGAACGCGGCGTAGACCTTCTGCGGGTCGTGGCCTCCGCGGTTCAGGCGCCAGATGTCGTCGTCGCTCATGTGCTTGACCATTTCCAGCAGCCGCGGGTCGCGGCCGAAGAAATGCTTGCGCACGAAAGCTCCGTCATTGGCCTTCATCGCCTGGTAATCGCCGTCGAGCACGTCCATCATGACCCGGCGCAGGATGCCGTCCTTGTCGCGCGCCAGCAGCGGGTCCCAGTACGAACCCCAGATCAGCTTGAGCACGTTCCAGCCCGAGCCGCGGAATTCGGCTTCGAGCTCCTGGATGATCTTGCCGTTGCCGCGCACCGGGCCGTCGAGGCGCTGCAGGTTGCAGTTGACGACGAACACCAGGTTGTCGAGCTTTTCGCGCGCGGCCAGTCCGATCGCGCCCAGCGATTCGGGCTCGTCCATTTCCCCGTCGCCGCAGAACACCCAGACCTTGCGTTTGGACGTATCGGCGATTCCGCGCGCGTGCAGGTACTTCAGGAAACGAGCCTGGTAGATCGCCATGATCGGCCCGAGGCCCATCGACACGGTCGAGAACTGCCAGAAGTCGGGCATCAGCTTGGGGTGCGGGTAGCTCGACAAGCCGTGGCCTTCGGCCTCCTGGCGGAAGTTCAGCAGCTGATCTTCGCTGAGGCGCCCTTCCATGAACGCGCGGGCGTAGATGCCGGGCGCGCTGTGGCCCTGGAAATAGATCAGGTCGCCGCCGTGGTCGGCGCTGGGCGCGTGCCAGAAATGGTTGAAACCGGCGCCGAGCATGGTCGCCAGCGACGCGAACGAGGCGATGTGGCCGCCGAGGTCGCCGCCGTCGGCCGGGTGCAGGCGGTTGGCGCGCACGACCATGGCCATCGCGTTCCAGCGCATGTACGCGCGCAGCCGTTCCTCGACCTCGACGTTGCCGGGGTTGCGCTCTTCGAGATCGGGCGGAATGGTGTTCACATACGCCGTGTTGGCCGAAAACGGCATGTCCACACCATCCTGCCGGGCCTGGTCGAGCAGCGCCTCGAGCAACTGGTGCGCGCGTTCGCGGCCTTCCGCCGCGATCAGCGCCTGCAGCGCGTCGAGCCACTCGCGCGTTTCCTGGGGGTCGCCGTCGGCGGCGTTCGGGGGAAGATCGGGCACTGCGGACATGGTGGTCTCCTCTGGATGTTGGCCGCGAGTATGGCAAACAATTTTTTGAATTGCAATATTGCTTCCTATAATGTGAAATATCGCTGCGGCTTTGTCGAAAATCAGACGCCGCCGAGCCGTTAAGCTTCGGCCCTGGCGCGCGTGCGCCGCCTTCCTCGTGGATAGACCGTCTTGGTGAAATTTGCCAATCCGCTTTCAGCGCTGCGGCGCGCGATCCGCTTCGCCCGGGCGTCGCTGCGCAGCCCGCTGCGCTTTCGCAATGCCGAGCGCGCGCTGCTGTTCGGCCCGCTGCTCACGCTGGTGCTGTTCCTCGGCGCGGCGGCGGCGCTGTTGCGCTATGCACAGCAGACCGAGCTGCAGCGCGAGCGCGACACCCTGCAGCGCGACGGGGAATGGGCGCAGCAACGCTACTGCGTCGAGATGGCGCTGATGCTCGAGCAGATGCAGTCGATGGCCAACATGCTGGAAGTCGCGCCGCGCCGTGACGCGCGCTTTCACAGCATGGCCGCCAACTTCGTGCGTCAGCACCCCAGCGCGCTGTTCGTCTACCGCGTCGACGCCGACGGCTTCGTGCGCCAGGCCGTGGCCAGCGCGGCGCTGCCGCGCGATCCGCACTGGCTGCGGCCCGGCAAACTGCTGCCGGCGCCTTCGCGCCCGCTGTTCGCGCAGGCCGCGCTGAGCCAGCGCACCGCGTACTCGATGCCGTACCGCATCGCGGGCCTGGGCTGGGTGGTCGAATCGTCGACTCCGGTCGGCGTCGGCCAGGTGTTCGGCGGCTGCGTCGACGCCGTGTTCGCCGTCGACGCGATGCTGCGCAGCCGCGTCGCGCAGGAACTCAGCGCGCGCTACGCGGTCGCCCTGCTGGCACGCAACGGCCAGGTGCTGGCCAGCACCGCGTCGTCCGACGCCGACAGCAAGCCGTTGCGCTATCTGGTCGGGCTGCGCCCGTTCGACGCCGGGCTCGAGATGCGCGTGAGCAGCTACCACACCGCACCGGGCTGGGGCGTGCGCGGCCTGTACTGGGCGGTGATCGTGCTGTCGACTCTGATGCTGTGGATGCTGTGGGGCACCTGGCGGCAGATGCGCGAGCGGCTGCGCGCGCAGGACAGTCTGACGCGCGAAACCGCGTTCCGCCGCGCGGTCGAGAATTCGTTGTCGACCGGGATGCAGGCCATCGACATGAAAGGCCGCATCAGCTACGTCAACGTGGCGTTCTGCAAAATGACCGGATTCACCGAGGAGGAACTGATCGGGCACGGCCCGCCGCACCCGTACTGGCCGCCGCGCCGCGCCGCCGAAATGGCGCTGGCGCTGCAGCAGACCATCGACGGCCTGGCGCCGCCGTCGGGCTTCGCGCTGAAGATCGCGCGAAAGGACGGCAGCGAGTTCGACGCCCGCGTCTACGTCTCGCCGCTGATCGACGCGCGCGAGCGGCAGACCGGCTGGATGACCTCGGTCACCGACATCACCGAGCCGACGCGCATCCGCCAGGAACTGGCCGCGTCGCACGAGCGTTTCGTCGCGGTGCTCGAAGGTCTCGACGCCGCGGTCTCGGTGCTCGCCCTCGATCGCAACGAACAGCTCTACGCGAACAAGCTGTACCGCCAGTGGTTCGGCGCCTCGGCGCACGGACACCATCTGCTCAGCGGCGAGGATCCGCCGGCGTTCGCCGGGCAGGACGCCTCCGACGGCGTCGACGGATACGCCGGACTTCCGGCGGGCGAGTTCCTCGCGCCGCAGGCGCAGGTGCACGAAATCCGGGTGCCGACGCTGGATCGCTGGTTCGACGTGCGGCAGCGCTACATCCAGTGGGTCGACGGCCGCATCGTGCAGATGCTGATCGCCACCGACGTCACCGCGCGCCGCCAGGCCGAGGACGTCGCGCGCAACCAGGAGGAAAAGGCGCAGATCACCAGCCGCCTGATCGCGATGGGCGAAATGGCGTCGTCGCTGGCGCACGAGTTGAACCAGCCGCTGACCGCGATCAACAACTATTGCTCGGGCATGATCTCGCGGCTGCGCAACCAGGGCATACCCGAGGCCGAACTGCAGGCCGCGCTGGAAAAGACCGCGCGGCAGGCGCAGCGCGCCGCCGCGGTGATCCGCCGGGTCCGCGACTTCGTCAAGAAGAGCGAACCGCACCGTGTGCCCTGCCGCGTGCAGGACATCGTGCAGAACACCCTCGAACTCGCCGACATCGAACTGCGCCGACGCAACGTCCGGCTGTTCACCCACATCGCGCCGGGAATCAGGATTCTGCACGTCGACCCGATCCTGATCGAACAGGTTCTGCTGAACCTGCTGCGCAACGCCGCCGAATCGGTCGACAAGGCGCAGCGGCAGGGAGTGCTGCGCGCGATCACCCTCGACGTCGACGCCGGCGAGCAGATGATCACCTTCGCCGTGCGCGACAACGGCACCGGTGTGCCGGACGACGTCATGGCCCATCTGTTCGAGGCTTTCTACACGACCAAGGCCGAGGGCCTGGGAATCGGCCTGAACATTTGCCGCTCGATCATCGAGTTTCATCAAGGTCGGCTGTGGGCCGAGAATCAATACAATGCGCAAGGATTGTGTGGCAGCGTGTTTCGCTTCACGCTGCCGTTCGAACCGCTGCCCGCCCCACCCGACGACGCCGGGGAACAGGCCAACGCGGCTGCATCCAAAGAACGGACGAGCCCATGAAACCTGCCAGCAAAGGTACCGTGTACGTCATTGACGACGACGAGGCCGTGCGTGATTCGCTGCAGTGGTTGCTCGAGGGCAATGACTACCGGGTGCGCTGCTTCGAATCGGCCGAGGCTTTCCTGAGCCGCTACGATCCGCGCGAAATCGCCTGTCTGATCGCCGACGTGCGCATGCCCGGCATGAGCGGCCTGGAACTGCAGGATCGCCTGCTGCAGCGCGGCGTGTCGATGCCGCTGGCGTTCATCACCGGGCATGGCGACGTGCCGATGGCGGTCAACACGATGAAGAAGGGCGCGGTCGACTTCATCGAAAAGCCGTTCAACGAGAACCTGCTGCGCGACCTCGTCGACCGGATGCTGCAGAAGGCGCGCATCGACCTCGAGGAACACGTGCAGAGCGCCAGCCGCGAAGCGCTGCTGTCGAAGCTGACCAGCCGCGAATCGCAGGTGCTCGAACGCATCGTCGCCGGGCGCCTGAACAAGCAGATCGCCGACGACCTGAACATCAGCATCAAGACGGTCGAGGCGCACCGCGCCAACATCATGGAAAAGCTCGGCGCCAACACGGTCGCCGACCTGTTGAAAATCGCGCTCGGCGCACCGAAGTGACCGACCGCCTCCCGATCCGCAACCGATGACAGCTCAACTGATCGACGGCAAGGCGCTGGCCGCGCAGGTGCGTGCCGAAGTCGCCGCCCGCGCCGCCGCGCTGACCGCAGCCGGGCGCCAGCCGGCGCTGGCCGTGATTCTGGTCGGCGACAACGCCGCCAGCCAGGTCTACGTACGCAACAAGGTCGCCGCGTGCGCGCACGCCGGAATCCGCTCGATCCACGAGACGTGCGCGGCCGATCTGCGCGAAGGCGAACTTCTGGCGCGCATCCACGCGCTGAACCAGGACCCCGCCGTGCACGGCATCCTGGTGCAGTTGCCGCTTCCCCCGCACATCGACGCGCAGCGCGTGATCGAAGCCATTTCGCCGCTCAAGGACGTCGACGGCTTCCACGTCGCCAGCGCCGGCGCGCTGATGGTCGGCCGCGAGGGCTTTCGCCCGTGCACGCCGCTGGGCTGCATGCGTATGCTCGACCACATCGGCATGCGCGACCTGCGCGGCCGCCACGCGGTCGTCGTCGGCCGCTCGAACATCGTCGGCAAGCCGCTGGCGCTGATGCTTCTGGCGGCCAACGCCACGGTGACCATCGCGCACAGCGGCACCGCCGATCTGGCCGCGACCTGCCGCGAAGCCGACGTGCTGGTCGCCGCGGTGGGACGCCCGCGCCTGATCACCGGCGCCATGGTCAAGCCCGGCGCCGTGGTGCTCGACGTCGGCATCAACCGGCTCGAGGACGGCCGGCTGTGCGGCGACGTCGACTTCGAGACCGCCGCGCGGGTGGCCGGCTGGATCACCCCGGTTCCCGGCGGAGTCGGGCCGATGACCATCGCCATGCTGCTGGCCAACACCGTGCAGGCCTGCGCGCGCGCCTGACGGAGGCTTGCGTGGACGACGACAATCCCCTGCTCGACCTCGGCGCGCTGCCGCGCTACGCCGACGTGCGCCCGCAGCACGTGGCGCCGGCGCTGCGGCACTGGATCGCGGCCGCGCGCGACGCGCTGCGCGATGCGACCGCGGCCCCGCCACGCTGGGATGCGGTGATCGACCCGCTGGAGACCGCCACCGAGCGGCTCGGCCGCGCCTGGGGCATGGTCGGCCACCTGACCGCGGTGGCCGACACGCCGCAGCTGCGCGACGCGTACAACGCGATGCTGCCCGAGGTCACCCAGTTCTGGACCGAGCTCGGCGCCGATCCCGCCCTGTACGCCCG
>JAJZHS010000056.1 GCA_021798395.1 Pseudomonadota bacterium | reverse complement strand
TGGCCCGGGTGCTGGAGGTGCTGCGCCAGGCCCCGGTGCTGCGCCGCGTGGTCGTGCCGCACTGATTCGCGCCGCGGCGCGCCGCGCCTGCGCTGCGCGCCGTCAAGGCGCGGTGCGGGCATTGCCGCAAGCGTCAACGCGCTGTCGCACGGCACGCCTACACTGCAGCCGTCGTCCACCTCCGCGCGCGCCGCGCGCCGCACACGCAACCATCATGCCCCGCGCCACCAAGATCGTCGCCACGATAGGCCCCGCCAGTTCCTCGCCCGAAGTCCTGGAGCGCATCCTGCGCGCCGGAGTCGACGTGGTGCGGCTGAACTTCTCCCACGGCAAGGCGCAGGACCACATCGATCGGGCACGGCTGGTGCGCGACACCGCCGCGCGGCTCGGCCGCGAAGTCGCCATCATGGCCGACCTGCAGGGCCCGAAAATCCGCGTCGGCAAGTTCGAGCAGGGCAAGGTGCAGCTCGAGGCCGGCCAGCCGTTCGCGCTCGACGCGAGCTGCGAGCTGGGCAACTCCGAGTGCGCCGGGCTGGACTACAAGGACCTGCCGCGCGACGTGCGCGCAGGCGACCGGCTGCTGCTCAACGACGGGCTGATCGTGCTCGCGGTCGAGGCGGTCGAGGGCTCGCGCATCGCCACCCGGGTGGTCGTCGGCGGCGAACTGTCGAACAACAAAGGCATCAACAAGCAGGGCGGCGGGCTGTCGGCGCCGGCGCTGACGGCCAAGGACATGGACGACATCCGCACCGCGATGGCGTTCCAGGCCGACTACCTGGCGGTCTCGTTCCCGAAAAACGCCACCGACATGGAACTGGCGCGGCAGCTGGCCAACGTGGCCGGCGAGCCGTGGGGGCACAAGCCGGGGCTGATCGCGAAAATCGAGCGTGCCGAGGCGATCCCAGAGCTGGCGGCGATCCTGCGCGTGTCCGACGGCATCATGGTGGCCCGGGGCGACCTCGCGGTGGAGGTCGGCAACGCCGCGGTGCCGGCGCTGCAGAAGCGCATGATCCGCATGGCGCGAGACATGGACCGGCTGACCATCACCGCGACGCAAATGATGGAGTCGATGATCACCAACGCGGTTCCGACGCGCGCCGAGGTGTCCGACGTGGCCAACGCGGTGCTCGACGGCACCGACGCGGTGATGCTGTCGGCCGAGACCGCGGCCGGCAAGTACCCGGTCGAGACCGTCGAGGCGATGGCCAGCGTGTGCGTCGAGGCCGAGCGCTTCGAGGAGCTCAAGCTCGAGGGCGACTTCGTCGACAAGACCTTCACCCGCATCGACCAGTCGATCGCCATGGCCGCGCTGTTCACCGCCCACCACCTGGGCTGCAAGGCGATCGTCGCGCTGACCGAGTCGGGCTCGACCGCGCTGTGGATGAGCCGGCACCGGGTGCGCATGCCGATCTACGCGCTGTCGCCGCAAGTCGGCTCGGTGCGCCGCATGGCGCTGTTCCGCAACGTGCGCCCGCTGCTGCTGCACTTTCCGAGCGACCGCGACGAAGCGCTGCGCCAGGCCGAAACGCTGCTCGTGCAGCAGCACCAGGCGCTCGACGTCGGCGACAGCTATGCGATCACCTGCGGCGAGCCGATCGGCGCGCCCGGCGGCACCAACATGCTCAAACTGGTGCGGGTCGCCGCGCGGTGAGCGCCGGCGCGCGGCTCAGGCCGGCATGACCTGCAGCCGCACGCCCGAGGCCAGCTCGATGACGTCGCCGTCGGTCAGCACGGCGGGCACCAGGCCGAGCGCGGCGCCGTTGATGCGCACGCGCGACTCGCCCTCGAACTGCGACAGCTCGTAGCCGCGCGGGTTGCGCTGGATCGCCACCACCATGACGCCGCGCTGGCCGAAGGTGGTCTGCGCCTTGTCGAGCGCCAGTTCGGTGCCGGCGGCAGGTCCGCTGAGCACCCGGATCTTGAACTCGGGCAGGTTGAGGTCGTGGTGCTGGGTCGGGCTGAAGCTCGACGTCGGCGTCAGCCGCGACTGGCGGAACGCGCTCCGCGACGCGCCCGACGCTGCGAAACCCGACGCCCCAGGCAGGGACGAGTGCGCGAAGCGCGACGGCCCGAAACGCGAACCGGCGAACGCCGAAGCGTTCGAGTCGGCCAGCAGCCGCAGCGTGTACTTGCCGATGTCGAGCGAGTCGCCTTCGCGGAACGGAGCGCGCTTGACCGGCTTGCCGTTGATGTAGGTGCCGTTGGTGCTTCCCAGGTCCTGCACCACGTAGCCCTCGCCCTCGTGCAGCAGCACGGCGTGCTCGCCGCTGACGGCGAGGTTGTCGATCACCACGTCGTTGTGCGGCCTGCGTCCCAGGCTGGTGCGGTCCTTGCTGAGGACGACTTCCTTCAGCACCTTGTCGTCGAGAAAAATGACCAGCTTGGCCATGGTGGCGGACCTTAGAGCGCGTGGTTGAACTGAACCAGGATGACCGAGATGTTATCGCGCCCGCCGGCAAGGTTGGCTTCGTGCACCAGGCGCCTCGCGGCGGCCTCGGCCGCGCCGCTGTATTCGTTGAGCAACGCCTCGATGCGCGCGTCGTCGAGCATGTCGCTGAGCCCGTCCGAGCACAGCAGCAGCAGGTCGCCGGGAAGCAGCGGGTGGCTGGCGATTTCGGGCTCCATGGTCGGATCGACGCCGAGCGCGCGCGTGACCAGGTTGCGCACCGCATGCGCGGCCGGATCGCCGGCGCGCACCAGGCCCATGTCGATCTGTTCCTGCAGCAGCGAGTGGTCGCGCGTGAGCTGCGCCAGCCGGCGCTGGCGCATCAGATAGACGCGCGAATCGCCGGCGTGCGCGAGCACGGCCACGCTTCCGGTCAGCGCCGCGGCGACCAGGGTGGTGCCCATTCCGGCGTAGCGCGCGTCGCGGTGCGCGATGCGGTAGATCTGGTGGTTGGCGCGCAGCACGGCGTCGCGCAGGGCCTGCGCCAGGTCGCGCGGGTCGATGCGCGGGTAATCGGACTTGACCCGCGCCAGGTCGGCGGCGATCTGCGCCGCGGCCACGCCGCTGGCGACTTCGCCGGCGGCGTAGCCGCCCATGCCGTCGGCCAGCACGGCGATCCCGGCCCACGCGTCGCACGCCAGCGCGTCCTCGTTGTGCTCGCGCACGCGGCCCATGTCGGTGGCGCTGGCCATGTCCAGCGCGGGGGGCTGTCGAGTCGGGGCGGCCACGGCTGCGGGTCTCAGGCGCGGCGCCGCAGCACGCTGCCGGCGGCCCAGACCAGCGCGGCGCCGGCGGCGCCGGCGACCCACTCGACGTGCGCGAACGACGCCCACGGCCGCAGCACGGAGTCGCTGGCGGCGAGCCCTCCGGCGATCCAGCCCAGCAACAGCGCGCCGGCGGTGACCAGCCACGGCAGCCGGTGCATCAGCACCACGACCAGCCCGCTGCCCCAGACGATCAGCGGCACGCTCAGCAGCAGGCCGAACACGACCAGCACCACGCTCCGGTCGCCTCCGGCGTGGCGCGCCGCGCCTGCGATGGCGATGACATTGTCCAGGCTCATGACCAGGTCGGCGAGGATCACGGTGCGGATCGCAGCCCACAGCCTGTCCTGGGCGCGGACCGACGCGGCCTCGTCGTGCTGCGGCTGCATCAGCCTGGCGCCGATCCACAGCAGCATCGCGGCGCCGGCCAGGCGCAGCAGCGGCAGCTCGAGCAGGCGCAGCGCGAACACGACCAGCACCACGCGCAGCAGCACTGCGCCGGCGGTGCCGTAGACGATCGCCTGCCGGCGTTCGGCCAGCGGCAGCTTGCGGCTGGCCAGCGCGATGACCACCGCGTTGTCTCCGCCGAGCAGAATATCGATGACGACGATCTGGACCAGTCCCGTCCAGAACGCCGGGGTGATGAACGACTCGAGGTGCACCACAAGCTCCCGGTGCCGCGGCCGCGCCGCGCGCACCCTGCAGCATAACCGGGAGCCAGGCGGCGGCGCGCGCCGCCGCGGCGTCAGCCCAGGCGCTGCTTGATCAGGCGGCCCATCTCCGACGGGTTGCGCGTGACCGTGAAGCCGCATTCCTCCATGACCTGCAGCTTGGCCTCGGCGGTGTCGGCGCCGCCGGAGATCAGCGCGCCGGCGTGGCCCATGCGCTTGCCCGCGGGCGCGGTGACGCCGGCGATGAAGCCGACCAGCGGCTTGCGCATGTTGTCCTTGGCCCAGCGTGCGGCTTCGGCCTCGTCGGGGCCGCCGATTTCGCCGATCATGATCACCGCGTCGGTGTCAGGGTCGTCGTTGAACAGCTTGAGCACGTCGATGTGCTTGAGGCCGTTGATCGGGTCGCCGCCGATGCCCACCGCGCTGCTCTGGCCCAGGCCGAGTTCGGTGACTTGCGCCACCGCCTCGTACGTCAGCGTTCCCGAGCGCGAGACCACGCCGATGCGGCCCTTGCGGTGGATGTGGCCCGGCATGATGCCGATCTTGATTTCGTCCGGGGTGATCAGTCCGGGGCAGTTCGGCCCCAGCAGCAGGGTCTTCTTGCCGCCGGCGGCCTCCTTGGCCTTCATCCTGGCGCGCACGTCCATCATGTCGCGCACCGGGATCCCCTCGGTGATGCAGATCGCCAGGTCGAGGTCGGCTTCGACCGCTTCCCAGATCGCCGCGGCGGCGCCGGCCGGCGGCACGTAGATCACCGACACGGTGGCGCCGGTGGCGGACTTGGCGTCACGCACGCCGGCGTAGATCGGAATGCCTTCGAAGTCCTCGCCGGCCTTCTTCGGGTTCACGCCGGCGACGAAGCAGTTCGCGCCGTTGGCGTAGTCGCGGCACATGCGGGTGTGGAACTGCCCGGTCTTGCCGGTGATGCCTTGGGTGATGACCTTGGTGTTCTTGTCAATCAGGATGGACATGGTTTTCCTCTGCGTTCCGGGGCTTCAGGCGGCGGCGGCGACGACCTGCTTGGCCGCTTCGGCCAGGGTCTCGGCGCTGATGATCGGCAGGCCCGATTCGGCCAGCATGCGCTTGCCGAGGTCCTCATTGGTGCCCTTCATGCGCACCACCAGCGGCACTTTCAGATGCACCGCGCGGCACGCCGAGATGAGCCCCTCGGCGATCACGTCGCACCGCATGATGCCGCCGAAGATGTTGACCAGAATCGCCTTGACTTGCGGGTTGTGCAGCATGATCTTGAACGCCGCGGTGACCTTCTCGGCCGTGGCTCCGCCGCCGACGTCGAGGAAGTTGGCCGGCTCGCCGCCGAACAGCTTGATGGTGTCCATGGTCGCCATGGCCAGCCCGGCGCCGTTGACCAGGCACGCGATGTTGCCGTCGAGCTGGATGTACGACAGGCCGTGCTTCGACGCCTCGACCTCGGCCGGATCCTCCTCGTCGAGGTCGCGCATGGCGTCGAGCTCGGGGTGGCGGAACAGCGCGTTGTCGTCGAAGTTGAACTTGGCGTCGAGCGCCTTGACCGCGCCGTTGCCCTCGAGGATCAGCGGGTTGATCTCGGCCAGCGACGCGTCCTTGTCCCAGAACGCGCGGTACAGCCCCTGCAGCGCGGCGGCGCCGGCGGAGCGGCTGCCTTCGGGCAGGCCGATTTTCGCGCACAGGTCGAGCGCGTCGGCGTGCGACAGGCCGCCGGTCGGGTCGACCCAGACCTTGTGCAGTTTCTCGGGAGTCTTGGCCGCGACTTCCTCGATGTCCATTCCGCCTTCGCTCGACGCCATCACCGCGACCTTCTGCGCGGCGCGGTCGATGACCAGGCCGGCGTAGTACTCGTGGCGGATGTCGGCGCCTTCCTCGATGAGCAGCCGGCGCACGGTCTGGCCCTGCGGACCGGTCTGGTGGGTGACCAGCTGCATGCCCAGCATCTGCCCGGCGAGCTGGCGCACTTCGTCGATCGAGCGCGCCAGCTTGACGCCGCCGCCCTTGCCGCGGCCGCCGGCGTGGATCTGCGCCTTGACGACCCACACCGGGCCGCCGAGCTGCTCGGCCGCGTGCACGGCCTCGTCGACCGTGAACGCGGGGATGCCGCGCGGCACGGGAACGCCGAATTCGCGCAGGATCTGCTTGCCCTGGTACTCGTGGATCTTCATGGGTTGGTCTCCGAACAGTGGTGAAGGGGTCAAGCCGGCTCGGCCGGCGCGTGCGCCATGTCCGGCTCGGCCCGCCGGGCCGGCCGCGCCCAGCGCGGGTAGTAGCGCAGCACCGCCGGGCCGTCGAGCCGCAGCGCGTGGCAGCGATCGAGCTGGAACGGCATGTGCGTTCCGTCGCCTTCGGCGTTCAGCGCCTCGCCCGCCATGCCCTGCACCACGGCGGTCGGCAGCAGGCGCAGCGATTCGGTCAGGTGGGTGCAGCCGCGCACGCCGTGCAGCCGGGTCTTGACCTCGTGCGCGAAACCGCGCAGCAGGTTCAGGCCGACCAGGCAGCGGTACGTGTCGCCGTAGTCCTCGCAGTAGCCGGGGTAGGGCGACGCGAGGGTGCGCGCCCGCGCCTCGGTGATGGTCAGCGTGGCGTCGACCGTGATGCACAGCCGCATGTGGTGGATCGGCTCGCCGGCGGCGCGCTCACCGGACTCGAGCTGCATGGGGCGCGGTTTGACATCGATCAGTTCGATCTCGGCATCCCACAGCCCGTCGAGGCGCGCGTACACGCGCAGGTCGAACGAGCGCTTGTGGAGCAGGCGTCGGGTATCTGCAAAAGACGGCACGGAAGTGATTTTGATGCGGCGCAAAAAAATCGAGTTTAACAGCGCAAACTTCCATCAAGTTGACGGAATGCGCTAGCGCGCACGAACGCTATGCGTCCGTATCGTCGTCGGCGAGCGCGGCGCCCGTGTTGTGCGCCTTCAGCGCGGCGCGCACGGCGTCGGCGGCGAAGCCGCGCGCGCGCAGGAAACGCTGCTGGCGCGCGTAGGACTTGAGGTCGGCGGCGGGTTCGGGGTGGCGGCGCCGCAACGCGCGCAGCGCGCGCGCGGCTTCGTCTGCGTCGCCTTCGGCGCCGGCCAGCGCGCGCGCGATGCCCTCGTCGTCGATGCCGTGGCTGCGCAGCTCCTGCGTGATGCGCGCGGCGCCGAACCGCCCGCCGCGGCGATGCACCAGCGACGCGGCGAAGCGATCGGCGTCGAGCCAGCCGCGCTGCGCGCATTCGTCGAGCAGCGCGCGCAGCGCGTCGGCGTCGGGAGCGTACGGCGCGAGCTTGCGCTGCAGTTCGGCGCGGCTGTGCTCGCGCAGCGCCAGCAGGCGCAAGGCGCGCGCGCGCAGCGACACCGCGGTCATCGCCGCCGCGTCGGCCGCGTCGGCCGCGTCAATCGGCGTCGGCCGCCGCCGCGGCCGGCTGCAGCGTCGGAACGCCGAGCTGCGCGCGCACCGCGTTTTCGATTTCGCGCGCCAGGTCGGCGTTCTCGCGCAGGAAATCGCGGGCGTTGTCTTTGCCCTGGCCGATCTTCTCGCCCTTGTACGCGTACCAGGCGCCGGACTTGTCGACCACCTTGGCGTTGACGCCGAGGTCGATGATCTCGCCTTCGCGCGAGATGCCCTCGCCGTACAGGATGTCGAACTCGGCCTGCTTGAACGGCGGCGCAACCTTGTTCTTCACCACCTTGACCTTGGTCTCGGAGCCGATGACCTCGTCGCCCTTCTTGATCGAGCCGATGCGGCGGATGTCCAGCCGCACCGAGGCGTAGAACTTCAGCGCGTTGCCGCCGGTGGTCGTTTCGGGGTTGCCGAACATGACCCCGATTTTCATACGGATCTGGTTGATGAAAATGACCAGGCAGTTGGTGCGCTTGATGGTTCCGGTGAGCTTGCGAAGCGCCTGGCTCATCAGCCGCGCCTGCAGCCCGGGCAGCGAGTCGCCCATTTCGCCTTCGATCTCGGCCTTCGGCGTCAGCGCGGCGACCGAGTCGATGACGATCAGGTCGACCGAACCCGAGCGCACCAGCGCGTCGGCGATTTCGAGCGCCTGCTCGCCGGTGTCGGGTTGCGAGATCAGCAGATCCTGCAAGCCGACGCCGAGCTTTTGCGCGTACTGCGCGTCGAGCGCGTGCTCGGCGTCGATGAACGCGCAGACGCCGCCGAGCTTCTGCATTTCGGCGATGACCTGCAGCGTCAGCGTGGTCTTGCCCGACGACTCGGGGCCGTAGATCTCGACCACGCGGCCGCGCGGCAGGCCGCCGACGCCGAGCGCGATGTCCAGGCCCAGCGAACCGGTGGAGACGACCTGGATGTCGTCGACCACCTCGCCTTCGCCCAGGCGCATGATCGAGCCCTTGCCGAACTGCTTCTCGATCTGCGCCAACGCCGCTGCCAGCGCCTTGGCCTTTTCCGCGTTCACCATCGTCTTGCCCTGTTCCATGGTTCGTCCCCCGTGCTGCGAGGAACTTTAGCACACCTGTATGGAATCACAGCATTCTTGATTCAGAAGCTGTACCCGAGGGCCAGACTGTAGACGATCGGATGAAAGTTGATGTGGGTCTTACCCTGCATGCTCACGATCGAGGTGCCGGGAACGTAGGTCGTCGCGGTCATGTCGCTCTGCACGTCGGCGATCGCCACCGAGCCGACCACCGACCAGCGCCGGTCGAGGTGGTAGACCAGCCCGACGTGCGCCGCCGGGCCCCACGACGACGACAGGTGGATCTGCGTCGGGCCGACCGAACCGGTGAGCGCGTTCAGCGCCGTGGTGTCGGTGAAGCGCGTGTAGTTGACGCCGATGCCGACGTATGGGTCGATGCGGCTGTCGACTCCCAGCGGGTGGTAGTTGGCGAACACGGTCGGCGAGATCATGTGCACGTCGACGATGCCGACCCCGGGGCGCACCCCGGCGGCGGCCCAGTTCGCGCCCATCGCGTCGGTGCGCACCCGCGGCGGAACCCCCAGCGCGAGCTCGACGCTCCACGCCGGCGCGACGTCGTGCACGATGCCCAGGCCCAGCGTGGTCGCGTTGCCGACGTCGAGGTTGAGCCCGGCCGGGGTGTTCATTCCCGACAGGTCGGGCAGGCTCGAATGCACCTGCAGATAGGCCAGTCCCGCGTAGATGGTGTTGGGGCCGGCGCTGCCGCCGGTGTCGGCGGCGCGGGCCGCGGGCGCCGCGGCCAGCGCGGCGGCGGCGGACAGCGCCGCGACGGCGCGACGGAGTTGCGTGGTCGTCATGGTGGTCTCCTTCGTGCGCGCGGTCATTGGATCCAGCCGAAGCTCTTCAGCGCGGCCGACGTCGCGGTGGCGATCACCTGATAGCCAGCCGGGGTCGGGTGCACGTCGTCGGCGAACAGCCAGCTGCCGAGGTCGGACGTGGTCGCTCCGGCAGCGGCGTTGGGCGTGGCCTGGTTGCACAGCAGCGAGTTCGGCTGGCTGGTCGACGAACCGCCGGTCTGCGGGCTGCACCACGGGGTGGTGGTGTTGGTGAAGCCGAACTGCGCCGGATTGGCGATTTCCTGTTCGAGCAGCGCGTTGCCGTCGACCATCTTGACCGGTTGCCCCTGCAGATCGTTGAGCAGCCTCTGGTTGAACACGTTGACCAGACTCGACAGCAGGTAGCACGGCTGGGTGGCGTCCTGCAGATTGCACGTCGCGGCGCCGCCGAGCGTCTGGCCGAACGGCGTCAGCGCCGAGTCGGGCAGCGCGTAGACGACGACGTACTTGCCGCCGTTGGACACGATGGTCTGCACCACGCCGGCCAGCGCGTCGGCCGCGGCGCCGACCGCGGCCTGCGCCTGCGCGACCGCGGTGGCCTGCGGCACGCCCTGCGCCATCTGCGTGCTGACGCTGCCCAGCGCGACGAAGATGTCGTTGTTGCCGGCGAGCACGGCGATCAGCTGGTTGGCGTTGAACGCGCTGAATTCGCCCAGGTAGTCGCTGACCTGCTGGCTCACCGGGACGGTCAGCGCCGAGACGTACGGCTGGCCGCTGCCGTCGACGTACGGCAGGCCGGTGGCGGTGTCGATGGTGTAGTGTCCGATCCCGGGCTGCAGCGCCACGCGCGAGCCGCCTTGCGCGTAATCGGAGCACAGCGACGGGTTGACCCCCGGATTGACCTTCGCGATGTCCTGGCAGGTCACGGTCGGGAAGATCGGCGACGTGAACACGCCCGGCGACGACTCGATCGCGCCGTAGCCGATCTGGTTGGGCAGCGGAACCGGAACGTGCAGGCTGGTGGCCAGGTCGGCGACCCAGTTCGGACCCGGGTTGACCGTGAACTGGCCGCCTTCCTGGCCGTAGGTCGACAGCGCGGTGACCGGGTCGGTGTACAGCGCAGTGCCGAAAGCCTTCAGGTCGGCAGCCGCCTGGGCCCCGCCGTAGGCGGCGATCGCCGCCGGCGTGTAGGTGCCGACGTCGGACAGGCTGTCGCCGAACACGACGAGCTGCTGGAAGCCGCCGCCGGGCCCGGAGGCAGGGGCGGCGCTGGCCGCGTTGACGCTGGCCACGCTGGCCAGCGCGGGCGGATTCGGGTTGCCCCCGCCGCCGCACGCCGCCAGACCCAGGGCTGCGGCCAGCGCCAGGGTCCAGCGGACGCGCCGCGCGGCCGCCGCGCGCACTGCGG
>JAJZHS010000405.1 GCA_021798395.1 Pseudomonadota bacterium | reverse complement strand
GGTCATGAGCCAGGTGCTGCGCCGCCTGCAGGACCGCCGCTTCGCCGAGTTCCGCGACCTGTTCGAGCCGGCCCGCGGAACGACCCACGCCGTGGTCACGTTCATCGCCGTTCTCGAACTGGCGCGCGAAGGCCTGCTCGCGATCACCCAGGCCGAGCCCTATGCACCGCTGTACGTCAGGCTGGCGTACACGCCGGCCTGACGTACGGCGGGTTCTGTGGCGCCGTTTGCTGCATTGCGGTCATAATGCCCGCATCCGTTCCGTGGCGCGCGAGGCGCGCCCGACAAGCCGATTGAAAGATGACCGAAACCTCTTCCGCCCCGTACGGGGGAACCGCGCCGCCGCCAGCCCGCAAGCCGGTGACGCTGCACCGCCTGCGCGCGATGCGCGACGCCGGCGACAAGATCGCGATGCTCACCGCCTACGACGCGTCCAGCGCCGCGCTGCTCGACGCCTGCGGGGTCGACTGCCTGCTGGTCGGCGACTCGCTCGGCATGGTGATGCAGGGACACGCCTCGACGCTGCCGGTGACCCTCGAGGACGTGGCCTACCACACGCGTTGCGTGGCCCGCGGCAACCGCGGCGCCTGGCTGCTCGCCGACCTGCCGTTCGGCAGTTACCAGGGATCGATCGAACAGGCGATGCGCAGCGCCGCGACGCTGATGCAGGCCGGCGCGCAGATGGTCAAGCTTGAAGGCGGCGGCTGGACGCCGCCGCTGGTGCGCGCGCTCGTCGAACGCGGCGTGCCGGTGTGCGCGCACCTCGGCCTGACTCCGCAGAGCGTGCATGCGCTGGGCGGCTACCGCATCCAGGGACGCGACGCCGCGGCCGCGGCGACGCTGCGCGCGCACGCCGCCGAACTCGGCGACGCCGGCGCCGCGATGCTGGTGCTCGAACTGGTTCCGTCGGACCTCGCCGCGCAAATCAGCGACGCGTTCGCCGGCATCACCATCGGCATCGGCGCCGGCGGCCGGACCCACGGCCAGGTGCTGGTGCTGCACGACATGCTCGACATCACCATCGGCCCCAAGCCGCGTTTCGTGCGCAACTTCATGCACGGCGCGACCAGTGTCGCCGCGGCGGTTTCCACGTATGTGCGCGCCGTCAAGTCGGGAGCTTTTCCCGACGAGGCGCAGCACGGCTACGCAGCTTGACGCGGCCTGGAGCACGTCGCATGCGCATCCTGCATACCGTCGACACGCTGCGCGAAGCGCTGCACGCGTTGCCGCGCCGCGCGCTGGTGCCGACCATGGGCAATCTGCACGCCGGGCACCTGGCGCTGATCGAGCGCGCGCGCCGCACCGGCGCGCCGGTGGTCGCCAGCGTGTTCGTCAACCGGCTGCAATTCGGCCCGAACGAGGATTTCGATCGCTACCCGCGCACCCTGCAGCGCGACGCCGAGCAACTCGAAAGCGCCGGCTGCGACCTGCTGTTCGCGCCCGACGAAGCGCAGATGTACCCGCAGCCGCAGACCTGGCGGGTGCTGCCCGACCCGGCGCTGGCCGGCGTGCTCGACGGCGCCGCCCGGCCCGGGCATTTCGAGGGCGTCGCCACCGTGGTGCTGAAGCTGTTCCAGCTGGTCCAGCCGACATTCGCCGTATTCGGCAAGAAGGACTATCAGCAGCTGCTGCTGGTGCGCGACATGGTGCGCCAGTTCGCGCTGCCGATCGACGTCATCGGCCTGGACACCGTGCGCGACGCCGACGGCCTGGCGCTGTCGTCGCGCAACGGCTACCTCGACCCGGCGCAGCGCGCGCGCGCGCCGCAGCTGCGGGCCGCGTTGCAGCGGCTGGCCGACACCGCGGCGCATTGCGCCGACTTGGACGATCTGGCCAGGCACGAGCGCGACGCGACGCAGGCGCTGGCCGCGCAGGGTTGGGCACCCGACTACCTCAGCGTACGCCGCCGCGCCGACCTGCAGCCGCCGCGCGCCGATGACCTCGGCGCACCGCGCAGGCTGGTCGTGCTCGGTGCCGCGCGTCTGGGCAGCACCCGACTGATCGACAACGTCGAGTGCTGATTGCCACCCGCTTCGCTTGGCACATCTCCAGGGCGCGACCTAGACTGGTTCTGGCCGCCCTCGTCCGGGCACCCGCTTCTTGCCGCTCGTTCTCGCCGTTCGTATTCGCACCGCATCGCGTCATGTCCGCGCTCGCCTTCGACACCCTAGCCTTCGCCAATCGTCTGCAGGCCGCCGGCGTCGAACGCGCGCAGGCCGAAGCGCACGCCGCCGCGCTGGGCGATGCACTCGGCGCGCAGTTCGATCAGCTTGCGACCAAATCCGATCTGCGCGAGCTTGCCGCGCACATTGACGCGCGCGGTTACGCCACCAAGGAGGACCTGCGCGAACTCGCCGCGCAAATCGACGCGCGCGGTTACGCCACCAGGGACGACCTGCGCGAACTCGCCGCGCAAATCGACGCGCGCGGTTACGCCACCAGAGACGACCTGCGCAACTTCGCCACCAGGGACGACCTGCGCAACTTCGCCACCAAGGACGACCTGCGCAACTTCGCCACCAAGGACGACCTGCGCAACT
>JAJZHS010000404.1 GCA_021798395.1 Pseudomonadota bacterium | reverse complement strand
GGCAACGCCCCGAACTGAACGCCGAACGCTTCGTCGGCGAGCGCTTCGGACCCGATCCGTCTGCGCCGATGTACCGCACCGGTGACCGCGGCCGCTGGCGCGACGACGGCTTGCTGGAGCACCTGGGACGCCTCGACTTCCAGGTCAAGCTGCGCGGCTTCCGCATCGAGCTCGGCGAGATCGAGGCGCGCGCGCTGCAGCATCCCGATGTCGCGCAAGCGCTGGCGCTGGTGCGCGAGGAAACGCCGGGCGATGCCCGGCTGGTCGTCTACCTGGTCGCCGCCGCGGGCCGCGCGGCGCCGGCGGCAGCGGTGCTGCGTGCCCATCTGCGGCCGTGGCTGCCGGCGTACATGCTGCCGCAGCACGTCGTCGAGCTGGACGCGCTGCCGCGGCTGCCCAACGGCAAGATCGATCGCCGGCGCTTGCCGGCACCGCAACATTTCGCGCGCGCGGATACGCCGTTGACGCCGACCGAGCGGCAGGTGGCGCGGGTCATGGAGCACGTGCTGCAGATCGCCGGCGTCGACGCCGACACCGACTTCTTCGCCCTCGGCGGCCACTCTCTCCTCGCCGCGCAGCTCGCCGCCCGTTTGCGCGACGCCACCGGCGTCGAGGTCGGCATGGCCGTGGTGTTCTCGCTGCCGACCGTGCGTGCGCTGGCCGCCTGGATCGACGCGCAACGCGATCGACCGCCCGCGTCCACGGCGGCCATTGCATCGCGGGCCGCGCAGGACCGGGCGCCGGCATCGACGCAGCAGCTCGGAGTCTGGCTGGCCGAGCAGTTCGGCTCCGGCCAGCCGACATACAACCTGCCGTCGGCCCATCGTCTGCTCGGCGCGCTCGACGTCGACGCCCTGCAACGCGCGCTCGACGCGCTGTGCGCCAGACAGACGGCGCTGCGCACCGCGCTGGTCGAGCAGGACGGGGTGCCCGTCCAGCACGTCGGCGCACACGCGCGCATCGCGCTCGGCGCGCCGATCGAGCTGACCGCCTTGCCGCCTGCGCAGCGCGAAGCCGAACTGCGCCGTGCGCTGCGCTCACGCTGCGCCGAGGCCATAGCGCTCGATCAAGCGCCGATGGTGCGCGCCGCGCTGTACCGCGTCGACGCGCAGGAGCACGTGCTGTTCTTCATGCCGCACCATGCGATCTGGGATGGTTGGTCGTTCGATCTGCTGTACGCGGAGCTCGGCGAGCTCTACGCCGCACAGATCGAGCGCCGTCCGCCACGACTGGATGCGCTGGCGGTCAGTTACGGCGATTACGCCGAGTGGCAGCAGGGCTGGCTGCGCAGCCCCGAACTGCAGGCCCAGCTCGAGCATTGGAGGCGCAAGCTGCTGCCGCTGCCTGCACCGCTCGAACTGCCGCTCGACCGCCCGCGCCCCGCGCAGCGCAGCGGCGCCGGCGATACCGTCACGCTGCGGCGCCCGGCCGACTGGTTCGTGGGCATCGAGGGTTTCGCGCGCGCGCACGACGCGACTCCGTTCATGGTCCTGCTGGCCGCGTTCGCGGTCCTGCTGTGGCGCGAGGCGGGACAGGACGAGCTGATCGTCGGCACGCCGGTGCGCGGTCGCCCGCGCCGCGAACTCGAGTCGATCATGGGCTTTTTTGTCAATACCCTGCCCTTGCGCCTGCGCGTTGACGCGCAGACAGGCTTCGACGCGCTGCTCGCCGCTGTACGCGGGGCCGTGCTCGAGGCCTTTGCCGCATCCGACGCACCGTTCACCGAAATGCTGCGCCTGCCCGGCATGCGCCGCGATCCGGCGCGCAGTCCGATCTACCAGGCCTTCTTCTCATACCAGGACGCGCGCCGACGCGAACGCCGCTGGGGCGATCTGCAACATCACCAGGTGCCGGTGCACGCGGCGGTGGCGGCCGAGGATCTGGGCCTGTGGCTGCTGGTCGGTGACGACGGCACCGTCGGCGGCTTGAGCTACGACACTGCACTGTTCGACGCGGCGCGCGTCGAGCAATGGGCGGCCGACTATTTCGCCCTGGTCGACGCGCTGTGCACCGAGCCGCGGCGCGCGCTCGGCGCGTTGCGCAACGATCGTGCGGCGACGCCCGCGGTTGCCGCCGCGACCGTCACCGCGGCGCCGGCATCCGCGGCCTGGGGCGACGGCGAGCTGCTGGCGACGGTCTGGCGCGAACTGCTGGGCATCGACACAGTCGACGCGAGCGACAACTTCTTCGACCTCGGCGGTCATTCGCTGCTTGTCACGCAGGCGATTGCGCGCATGCGCAAGCTCACAGGAAAATCGGTCGCCGCACAGACGTATATGGTCGAGAACCTCGCCCAGATCGCCGCACGCTACGCGGCCACGGCTGCGCCGCGCGGCATCGGCGCCCTGCTCGGCAGGTTGCGCAGACGCAGCAGCGACACCGCTTGACGCGGCTCAGGCTGCTGCGCTGGGCGCCGGCGCGCCCAGCGCAGCACACGCCGCGTCGATGAAGGTACGCTGCGCCGCCAGCGACGTCAGCAGGTGGTCGACATCGTCGAGAAACACCGCGCGCACGTCGCGCGCGCCGTGCCGATCGAGCGCGG
>JAJZHS010000055.1 GCA_021798395.1 Pseudomonadota bacterium | reverse complement strand
CCCGTACGCGGCGACGACCAGCACGTCGACGTCGGCCGCGTCGAGCGCGACGCGCGCGGCCGCCGCGTCGTCGGCCCAGCGCCCGTCCAGGCGCAAGCCGCGCGGCTGCGCCAGCGTCAGCCCGTGGTCGGCGGCGACCTGCTTGACCGCGCTGGGCTGCAGGCGCATGCCGCGCCCGGCCGGGCGGTCCGGCTGGGTCAGCACCAGCACGACCCGATGACCGCGCGCGCGCAGCGCGCGCAACGCCACGGCGGCGAACTCGGGGGTGCCGGCGAACGCCACGCGCAGCGGCGCCGAAACCGCGGTCATCAGACGGCCCTCCCGCGGCACGCTCACGCGGCCTCGGCGGCCTCGCGCTGCCGCTTGAGCATCTTGGCCTTGATCCGCTTGCGCTTGAGCGGCGACAGGTAGTCGACGAAGACCTTGCCAAGAAGGTGGTCCATTTCGTGCTGCAGGCACACCGCGAGCAGACCGTCGGCTTCGATCTCGAAGGGCTCGCCGCGCGCGTTCAGCGCGCGCACCCGAACCCGGTCCGGGCGCACGACCTTGTCGTAGATGCCGGGCAGCGACAGGCAGCCTTCGTCCCACTCCTTGCAGTCGGCGCTGCGTTCGAGGATTTCCGGGTTGATCAGCACCAGGGGCTGGTCACGCTCCTCCGATGCGTCGGCCACGATGATGCGCAGGTGGATGTCGACCTGCGTCGCGGCCAGCCCGACCCCCTTGGCCTCGTACATCGTCTCGAACATGTCGGCGACGATCGCGCGCACCCGCGCGTCGACCTCGGCGACCGGCGCGGCCACCTTGTGCAAGCGCGGATCGGGGTATTGCAGTATCGTCAGTCGAGACATCGTGGACTCCAGGAGCGGCACCGGGCACGCGGTCCGCGCGCGGCATTCATGCAACTGCGTTCGTGCGGGCTTGCGCTTTTCATTGCAGCGGCGCGGTGTTGTCGCGACAATGTAACAAGGCAGTGAGGTCCGCAGCACCGCCTCCGCGCGCTGGCCCCTGCCTCTGCCTCTGCCTCTGCCCCCGCCCGCGGCCGTGCCCTCGCGTATTCGGTCAATGTGGGTCCGGGGTCGCGGTTTGCAAGAACACCCTCAGCGCCATCCCGACATTTTCTTCCCGAGGCCGGATTCATGCAATTCAAGTGCATCAAGCTTGCAGCAGCCGCGGCCTGCTGCCTGTGCGCGGCGGCCGTCACCAGCGCCGCGCCGACGCAGCCGGACATGTCGGCCCCTTCGGCCCCTTCGTTGCACGGCCTGCCCGATTACCCGGTCACGACGCAGCAGCGCGCGCGCGCCGAAGCGGCCGCGCGCGCCGGCGTGCCGCTGGCCGAATTGAGCGCCGGCGCGCCGGCGCGCTACACCGTCAGGCGCGGCGACACGCTGTGGGCGCTGGCCGCGATGTACCTGCGGCGGCCGTGGAACTGGCCGCAGCTGTGGGGCATGAACCTGACCCGGATTCGCGACCCGCACTGGATTTTCCCGGGCCAGGTGCTGGTGCTGCACGAGGCCGGAGGCCGCGCCTGGCTGTCCGCCGAGGGCCGCGGCGCGCTGCCGACGGTGCGCCTGGAGCCGGGCGTGCGCGTCGAACCGCTGCCGCCGCCGGGAATTCCGACGCTGGATCCGCAAGTCGTCGCGTCGTTCCTCGCCCGGCCGTTGATCATCGAGCCCGAACAGCTCGCGCGGGCGCCGCGCATCGTCGCGCTGGCCTCGCAACGCTCCATGCTGGCGCCCGGCGACCGCGCCTTCGTGCGCGGACCGCTGGGCCATGCGACGCATTTCGACGTCTACCGCCCGGCCCGCCCGCTGCGCGAGCCGGCCAGCGGCCGCATCATCGCGTGGCAGGCCGACTACCTCGGCCGGGTCGACCTGGTCCACGGCCCGAAGGGCCCCGACGCGGTGGCCACGGTCGACGTGCGCCACGTCGTCCGCGACATGGGAGTCGGCGACCGGCTGATCGCCCGGCCGCCGCGCCAGTTCCTCGATTTCACGCCGCACGCGCCGGCGCACCCGATCCGCGGCACCATCGTCGCGACCTACGGCGATTTCTCGATCGCCGGCCGCAACAGCGTGGTGGTGATCGACCGCGGCGCGGCCGACGGCCTGCAGCGCGGCGACGTGCTGGTGATCGAACAGCCGTCGCGCCGGGTCGACGACCGGACCATGGCCAAGCCGGCCGAAATCGAACTGCCCGCGCAACGCGACGGCCTGCTGATGGTGTTCCGGCTGTTCCATCACGTCGCCTACGGACTGGTGCTGCGGGCGCCCCGCGAAGTGGTGGCCGGCGACGACGTGCGCGCGCCCTGACGCGCGCCGGGGCGGATTCGGGCGGCGCGTTCGGCCGATCCCGCCCGGATTCGCACCCCATGGACCGCGACGAACTCACCGCCTGGTTGCGGCTGCTGCAAGCTCCCGGCCTCGGCGCCCCGGGAGTGCTCGACCTGTTGCGCGCCTACGGCACGCCGGAGGAGGTGCTGGCGCGGGACACCGCGGCGTTGGCACGGGTCGTCCCGCGCGCCGCGGCGCAGGCGCTGCGCGCGCCCGACGTCGCCGCGCTGCAGGCGCACGTCGCGCGCACCGAGGACTGGCTGCGCCAGCCGGACAACCACCTGCTGAGCCTGGCCGACGCGCGCTACCCCGCGGCGCTGCTGCAGATCGCCGACCCGCCGCCCCTGCTGTACGCGCGCGGCCGCATCGAACTGCTGAACGCGCCGCGCCTGCTGGCCCTGGTCGGAAGCCGCCAGCCCAGCGCGCAGGGCGCGGACGACGCCCGGGCCTTCGCCGCCGCGCTGGCCGCGTCCGGCGTCACGCTGGTCTCGGGGCTGGCGCTGGGAATCGATGCGGCGGCGCATCGCGGCGCGCTGCAGTGCGCCGCGATGCCCGGCGCCGGCTCGACCATCGCGGTGCTGGGCACCGGCTGCGACCGCGTCTACCCGGCCGCGCACCGTGCGCTGGCGCGCTCGATCGCCGCGCAGGGCCTTCTGCTGAGCGAATTCGCCCTCGGCAGTCCCGCCCTGCGCGATCACTTCCCGCGTCGCAACCGCATCATCAGCGGACTGTGCCGCGGCGTTCTGGTCACCGAAGCTGCGCTGCATTCGGGTTCGCTGATCACCGCGCGCCTGGCCGCCGAACAGGGCCGCGACGTGTTCGCCGTGCCCGGGTCGATCCACAACCCGCTGGCGCGCGGCTGCCACCGCCTGCTGCGCGAGGGCGCCAAGCTGGTCGAGCGGGTCGACGACGTGCTCGACGAATTCGGCTGGGCAGCTCCCCGGCGCGGCGACGACGCGCACCCCTTGCTCGACCTGTTCGGCGAAACCGGAGCGAGCCTGGATGAACTGGCTGCGCGCAGCGGACGCGACCTGCGCTGGCTCGGCGAACAGTTGCTCGACCTGGAGTTGCGCGGCCAGGTCGTGCGCCTGCCCGCGGGCCGCTACCGACGCGGCCCCCGGGGCTGACCGCCGGCGCCCGGCGTGCGCCCGCCCGCCTTGTGCATAGAATGGCGCCATGTTCGACGTCCTCATCTACGTGTACGAGACCTACTGGCACCCGGAAGCGTGTCCGGAACCTGGCCAGCTGTCGCGCAAGCTCAGCGCGGCCGGTTTCGAAACCGATGAAATCAGCGACGCGCTCGACTGGTTGAAAGGGCTCGATCGCGCCGCCGCGGCGACGCACGGTCCGGGCGCCGCGCGCGGCGATTCGATCCGTCTGTACACCACCGACGAACTCGAATGCCTGGGCGTCGACGCGATCGGTTACCTGAACTTTCTCGAATCGGCCGGAACCCTCGAACCGCACCTGCGCGAGCTGGTCGTCGAACGCGCGGTGGCCACCGGGATCAAACAGTTGCCGCTGGAACAGCTCAAGACCATCGTGCTGATGGTGTTCTGGCGGCTGAACGAGGAACCCGACGCGCTGATCCTCGACGAACTGTTCGTCGAGACCGACGACCGCGTCGTGCACTGAACGCAGCCGCAGCACCCCTCCTGGAGAACCCCAGATGCCACGCCATTTCCGACGCGCCGGCCTCGGCGCCGCGCTCGTCCTGCCGCTGTTGCTCGCCGCCTGCGGCGGCGGCAGCAGCCAGTACGACGGATCGATCCTCAACGGCCAGGTGCTGATGAGCGCCGGCAACCCGGTCACCGACGGCGGCAACGGCAACGTCTGCGTCTACGCGGTCGCCGCCGGGCAGGGCAATCCGCTGAACACCACCGTGGTGCCGCCTGCCAACACCGGAACCCTGCTCACCACGAGCTGCGTGCCGACCGATGCCAACGGCAATTTCACCATCGATCTGACCAGTTTCTACGGCCCGGTGCTGATCCAGGTCGCCGCCGGCAGCTACACCAACGCGGCCACCGGCAAGACCACGCTGCTGCCCAATCTCAGCAGCACCAACGCCAGCTTGCAGGCGGTGGCCGACATCGGCGGCGGCGGCACCGTGAACGCGGTGGTGACGCCGCTGACGACCATCGCCACGGTCAAGGCCGCTGCGATGAGCGGCGGGCTCAGCGCGGCCGACTACGCGGCTGCGTCGGCCAGCGTCGCCAGCCAGTTCCAGCTCGGCAGCCTGACCATCAACACCGCACCGGTGGCCGGGGACGCCTACGACATGGCGCTGGCCGGCGTGCAGGAGTACCTGGCCAACGCTCCGGGCGCGATCGACGATCCGAACGCGAACAACCTGCTGACCTGGAACCTGAGCGCGTCGACGGTGCAGGCCGACTACACGACGGCGTACGACGCGATCAACCACAGCAGCGCAAGTTTCACGTTCAACTGACGGGTTCGCCGGGCCGGACGCCCCCCCCATTCTCGGGGGAAAAGGCTCCGCGGCCGATACGGAAACGGTAATCCGGGGTTCGCACCGTTCCCCACCGCGCCCGAATCGGGGCACAATGGGCGGATGCCACCCGCGGTGTCCGGCCGGGGGCAACGCAAGGCCCGTTCCCGTCCTCGATGCCGTCCCCGACCCCGACCCAGCACGTGCCGCCGCCGCGCGACGACACGACGCGGGTCATGGCCCGGATCGCCGCCGGAGGCCTGGCGATCCTGCTCGCGGTGGGCGCGGTGATCGCCTGGAGCCATTGGCAGGAGGCCCGCCAGCGCGCTCAGTTGGTGCTGCGCTCGTACGCCAGCATCTACGCGCAGGCCTACGCCACGCGGGCGCACGAACGCGCGCGGCGCCTGCGCGACATCGCCACCGCGCTGCAGACGGTGCGCCACCCGGCCGGCAGCGCGCTGACGCGCGCGCTGCAGCGCTGGCCGCAAGTCCGCAACCTGGTCCTGCTCGACGCGCACGGCACGGTGCTGGCCAGCGCCGGCGCCGCCTTGCGCTACCCGGCGCACGGCAGCGGCCTCGACGCCGTGCAAAGGCGCGCCTGGATCGGTTGCGCCGCTCCCTTCACAAGCTGCATCGCGCCGCCGGCGCCGGGTCCCGGCGGCACCAGGCTGACCGCCGATCTGCTGCGCCTGAGCCCGCCGCTGGGCCGCGCGGCGTGGTTGGCGGCGGTGCGCGTGCAGCACGACGCCGCGCTGCTTCCCGACCTGCGCGCGGAGTATCCAGACGCCAGCCTTCAGCTCGTGCACAGCGGCGGCTGGGTCCAGTATGCGTATCCACGCGCCGCGGCCGGCGCGCGCGCGCCGCGCGACGACGGCAGCGCGCGCATCGGCGCCGCCGTCGCGCTGCCGTCGCTGCCGTTGACGGTGACGGTCGCGCTGCCGCGCAGCGTGCTGCTGCGCCAGTGGCTGCGCGAACTGCTGCCGTACGCGGCCCTGCTGGCGCTGCTCAGCGCTCTGGGCGGGGCGCTGATGGCGCTCAGCGCGCGCCGCCTGCGCGGCGCCGAGCGCCAGCGTCGCGATGCGATGCAGCGGCTCGAGCGCGCCTCGGCGTTCCAGGCCTTCCGCGCCAAGGCCAACGAACTCATCGCCGGCACCCACGACGAACACGCTCTGCTGCAGGCCGTCTGCGACGCCGCAATCGGCTTGTCCGACGTGCGTCTGGCCTGGGTCGGGCGGCCCGGCGCCGACGGCCGCTGCGTGGTCCTCGCCAGCTCCGGCGCGACCGGCTATCTGGATGTCGTCGATCTCGTGCTCGATCCCCGGCACCCCGAGGAGGGCGGGCCTTTCAGCCGGGCCTGGCACACCGGTGCGCCGCAGTTCAACCCCCGCTTCGAAGGCGAGGCCCTGCCGTGGGCGCAGCGCGCAGCGCGCCACGGCCTGCGCGCCAGCGCCGCGCTGCCGATCCGTCGCCGCGGCCGCCCCGATGCGATCCTGTCGCTGTACTGGGCAGACGCCATCGATTTCGACCCCGCTTTGCGCGCCATGGTCGCCGAGGCGGCCGCCGACCTCGGCCGCGGCCTGGAGCGGCTGGACCTGATCGGCGCGCAACAGCAGGCGCTGCGCGCGCACGAGCGCCAGGGCGAACTGATGCGCACGGTCTTCTCGCAGATCGATGTGCTGATCGCCGCACGCAATGAACAGGACCTGCTCGACACCGCGTGCACCCGGCTGCTCGAAGGCGGCCTGTTCGTCGCGGCCTGGATCGGCCAGCCCGACGCCTCCGGCGAGGTGCGCGCGCTGGCCGCGGGCGGCGAGGCGCTCGACACCCTGGCGCACCATCCGGTGAACGTGCGGCGCGCTCCGGACGGCGCGCTGGCGCGGACCTGGGCCAGCGAGTCCAAGGCGATCGAAGCCGACCCCAATTCGCCGTTGATCGCGCCGTGGTCGATGTTCACGCTGCCCGACAGCCGGCCGCAGGCGATCACGCTGCCGATCCGCCGCTCCGAGCGGCTGTGGGGGCTGCTGGTGCTGGTCGCGCTCGACGGCGCCGACCTCGACGACATCGTGCAGAACACCTTGCTGCGCACCGCCGAGCTGATCGGCCAGGCGCTGACCGAGATCGACCTCAAACAATTGCTGCAGGCGCGCGAATCCGAACAGGCGCATCTGGCCCGCCACGACGCGCTGACCGGATTGTCCAACCGGCTGGCGCTCGAGCAGTACCTGCCCCGCGCGGTCGCGCGCGCCCGGCGCAGCGGCCACCAGCTGGCCGTCGGCGTGCTCGACCTCGACGATTTCAAGCCGGTCAACGACAGTTACGGCCACGCCGCCGGCGACCGCTTGCTGCAGGAACTGGCGCAGCGACTGCAGGCGCAGCTGCGTGAAGTCGACCTGCTGGCCCGGCTCGGCGGCGACGAATTCGTGCTCGTGCTCGACGACCTCGACGGACTGCAGCCGCGTCAGCAGCTCGGCAGCATCCTGGCACGGATGCACCGCGCCGTCGAGCAGCCGTTCGACCTCGGCGGCGGCGTGCGCACCGAGGTCGGCATGAGCATGGGCCTGGCGCTGTGTCCGGGAGACGGCGACGAGGCCGACCTTCTGCTGCGCCAGGCCGACGCCGCGCTGTACGCGGCCAAGTCGGGCAAGGGCCGGCGCACGCGGTGGTGGCTGCTCAGCGGCGAACGCGTCGACGAGCCCGAGGACGAGGAGATCGGGCCGTACGGCGCGCCCGCCGCCGAACTGCTCGGCCGGGCGCACGACGCCCTGCGCGGGCTGGAGGACGAGTTCGTCGATGCGCTCTACCAGGGACTGGCCGCGGACCCGTCCAGCGCGCGCATCATCGACATGCTGTCGGAGCGCGAAGTCGAACACCTGCGCGAACAGCAAAAGCGCCATCTGCGCCTGCTGCTGGCGCCGCCGCTGACGCGGCGCGAACACGAGCACCGCGCCCAGCGCCTGGGACGCATCCACGCCACCGTCGGCGTCGACGGCAGCGCGGTGATGGCCGCGATGAGCCAATACAGCGCGGCGCTGCATCGCGCCACCCAGGGATTGCCGCTGCGCCTGGATGCGCGCGTCAAACTGCAGGCCGTGCTGCAGCAGCGACTGGCCACCGAGCTGCAGTCGACCCAGCGCGGCGGGCACGAAGTCGAGCACGAACGGCAGGCGCACCTGGCGGCGATGGAAGCGGCCCTCGAAAGCTGGGAGCAATCGGGCCAGCTGCCGCGGCAGGTGGTCGATCATCTGGCCATGCTGCCCGGAATCTGCGGCGTCGCCTGCGGTCGGCCCGACGCCGACAACCGCTACGTGCTCGAGTTCGCCGCCGGCAACGCGTCCGCCTACCTGCAGGGCCTGCGCGACGCGGGCATGGACCTCGACTTCCAGCGCGCGTCGAGCGACCCGCCGGGGCCGACGCAACGCGCGTGGAGCGGCGGCGTGATCGCCAGCGAGCCCAACGAAGCGCGCGTGCAGCCGTTCGGCGCCGTGGCGAGGCGCTTCGGCGTGCGCAGCACCGCGGCGCTGCCGCTGCTCGATCGCAGCGGCCACGTGCACCAGGTCATCACCCTGCTCGGCCAGTACCCTGGGCAGTTCGACGCGGCCAGCATGCGCCTGTGGATGGAATCGGTGCAGCACCAGCTCAACCCGGCGTTCCAGCGCGTGCTCGCCGGACAGGCGCAGCCGATCGCGGCGCCGCGGCGCGCGCACCTGCACGAACTGCTGTTCGGCAACGGCCTGCTGCTCTACGCGCAACCGCTGGTCAACATGGTCTCGGGTGAAATCGACAAGGTCGAAATCCTCGCCCGCCTGAAGGACGGCGACCGCATCCTCGCCCCCGGCGAATTCCTCGAAGCCTTCGGACACCACGAACTGCGCATCCTGTTCCGCAAGGGAATCGATCAGGCGCTGTACTGGCTGCGCGCGTGGGACGCACAGGGCCTGCGCATCGACACCAGCGTGAACCTGCCGCCCAGCGTGCTGCTCGACCCGGAGTGCAGCAGCTGGATCGCGCAGGCGCTGAGCGAGCATCAGGTCGACGCCAGCCGCCTGTACCTCGAACTGCTCGAGACGTACGAGGACCTGCTCGACGGCGCGCGCCGCGACGCGGCCATCGCCAGCCTGTCGCGGCTCGGCGTGCGCCTGATCATGGACGACCTCGGCTCGGGCTACAGCAGCCTCAAGCGAATGCGCAGCCTGCCGTTCCACACCGTGAAGATCGACCAGCAGATCGTCCTGCAGGCGCGAGGCGACCCGGGCAAGACCATCGCCTTCATCGGCGCGCTGGTGCGCATGGCGCAGGGTCTGGGAATGCAGGTGACGATGGAAGGCCTGGAAACCCCGGACCTGATCGAGATGGCGCTGAGCCTGGGCGTCGAGCACGGCCAGGGCTACGCACTGTCGGCGCCGATGCCGGCGTCCGAACTTCCCGCCTGGCTGCGCGGATGGCGCTGGGAGCGCGACGCCGGCCGTCCGGCCACCGCGCTGGGCCGCCAGGCGCTGTTGTTCGCGCGCGACGTCGCGCCGCTGGACTGGACGCGGGTGATCGCGTCGCACCAGGCCTACCGCAGCGGAATCGAGCGCACTTTGCGCGGTGACGGCGTCCCGCTGCAATGGGCCATCGTGCAGCGCGACGACGCGTGCCTGCTCGGCCGCTGGATGAAGCGCCAGGAAGCGACCATCTGGAGCGAGGCGCGCCCGCTGTTCGCCAAAGTGCAGGATCTGCACGCGCAGTTCCACCGCGGTGCCGGCGCGCTGCTCAGGCTGGCGCAACACGATGGCGACGGCAACGCCGCGCTGCGCGAACTCGACTCCGGAGGGATCGACCAGGTCAGCGAGCGGCTGGTGCGCGCGCTGCACCAGCTGAGCTGGGCGATGAGCGTCGACGCGGGCACGCAGCAGGACGCCGAACCGACGGCGCAGGTCGGCTGACGCGGGCTCCCGCGCGGGGGCGCGCGACGCGACCGTCGCTCAGCCTGTCCGTCGCTGCATGCTGCGCCGCGCTGGGCCGTGCGCAGCGGGTCGGCACCTACGCCCGCTGATTCACTCGCGCCCGAAGCGGCTGACCGCCGCCAGGGTGCGCGCGCGATCGATGCGCTCCTGCCGTCGCCGCGCCTCGTCGAACGCCTCCTCGAACGAGGCGCCCTGGCCCATAACGACGAACACGTCGAGGCCGGTGTTCCAGTCGTCGTAGCCGACCTGATAACGATGGCGGGTATCGAGCCGGGCGCGCAGGCTGTCGAGCATGGTCTGATAGTCGCGCGGGCGGGCCCGCTCGATGCGCTCCATTTCCTGCAGCAGCGCAGACCGCGTGGCCGCCGGCAAGCCGTATCCCGGGCCGCGATCGACCACCCGCGCGCGCGCGCCCCAGAGACGGCGCGCCTGGTGCAAGGCGATGGACTCGATCATCTGCGCAAAACCTCGTGGGACCTTTGCCAAATTGTCGGCGATTTCGCCGCGCCCGCAAGTCCCCCGCGCCGCGCCAGTCGGCAAGCGCGTCAAACGCCGTCCGGATTGCCCCCCAGCGCGAGGAACAGCCGCGCGGTGTCGCGCTCGCGCGCGGCGCGCGCGCGCAGCCAGGCGATGTCGGCGCGCGCGGCGGCGCGCTGCGCGGTCAGCAGGCGCAGCCGCCCGACGTCGCCGGCGCGCAGCCGCGCCTGCATCAGCGCCCGTTCGGCGTGCGCCACGTCGCGCGCGTGCCGGCGCGCTGCCAGGACCTGGGCGTCGTGCTGCAGCGCCTGCAAGGCGCCGGCGACCTGGCCGAAGGCGCGCAGCACGGTGGCCTGGTAATGGAACGCGGCGGCGCGCACCGCGGC